>JBLNFH010000031.1:0-4399 GCA_050263475.1 Deltaproteobacteria bacterium | reverse complement strand
CGGGAGGTGACCGAACAGGACGTCGCCCGGGTGCTGGAGCTTGCGAAGGCCGTCGAGCTGCCCAACGACCGGGAAGTCCTGCACGTCCTGACCCAGGAGTTCATCGTCGACGACATGGGGGGGATCAAGGACCCCCTCGGGATGGCCGGCATCCGGCTGGACGCCCGCGTGCACGTGGTGACCGACGACGTCCCCAGCGCGCGGAACCTCGTCAAGTGCATCGAGAAGGCGGAACTTTCCATCGACGATATCGCGTTGAGCCCGCTCGCCTCGGCGAACGCGGTGCTGACCCCGGAAGAGAAGGAAGTCGGCGTGGTCCTCCTCGATTTCGGGGCGGGGACCGTGGAGATGGCGATTTTCTACGACGGCGCGCTGCGGCACACGTTCGTGCTGCCCCTGGGGGGGAGCAACATCACATCGGACGTGGCCATCGGGCTCAAGGTCCCCTGGGCGGACGCGGAGGCGATGAAAATCGCCTCCGGCTGCGCCATGATCCAGAAAGTCCGGCGGGACGAGCTCGTAGAGCTCCCGGGAGTGGGGGGCCGCCAGCCCCGCCCGATCCGCCGCCAGTACCTGAGCGAGATCATCGAGCCGCGCACCGAGGAGATCTTCGCGCTCGTTCGGAAGGAGATCCTCCGCTCGGGGTTCGAGGAGATGCTCGGCGCCGGGGTCGTGCTGACCGGGGGAGGCTCCCTGCTCGACGGGCTGCCGGATCTCGGGGAAAGGGTCTTCCAGCTTCCCGTCCGGCGCGGGGGCCCCATCGGGGTAGGCGGGCTGGTGGAGGTCGTCGGGAGCCCCGGCTATGCCACCGCCGTGGGGCTTGCGATCTACGGCTCCAGCATGGCCGAGGCCATGGTCGGCCGGGAAGAAGAGGCCGGGAGCCTGGGCCTGCTCGACCGGGTCAAACGGTTCATCACGGATATTTTCTGATTCGAATAAACCAGGAGGAGGTCGCCATGTTCACGCTGGTCGAGGAGAATCGCTGCCACGCCGTCATCAAGGTGTTCGGCGTGGGGGGCGGGGGCGGCAACGCCATCAACACGATGATCGAGGAGGGGCTCTCGGGCGTCGAGTTCATCGCCGCCAACACGGACGCGCAGGCCCTTGCGAGGAGCCTGGCCCCGCTCAAGATCCAGCTGGGGACGAGACTGACCAAGGGGCTGGGCGCGGGGGCGAATCCCGACATCGGCCGCCAGGCCGCGCTGGAAGACCGGGACCTGCTCCGCGAGGCGCTCTCGGGCGCCGACATGGTGTTCATCACGGCGGGACTGGGCGGGGGGACCGGGACGGGCGCCGGCCCCGTCGTCGCGGAGGTCGCCCGGGAAGTGGGGGCGTTGACGGTCGGCGTGGTCACCCGGCCGTTCACCTTCGAAGGCTCCACGCGCCGCCGCCAGGCCGAGCTGGGCGTCAAGGACATGCGCAGCCTCGTCGACACGATCGTCATCATCCCCAACGAGAAGCTGCTCCTCATCGCCGGGAAGGAGATGCGGTTCGTGGAGGCGTTCCGCAAGGTGGACGAGGTCCTGTTCCAGGCGGTTCGCGGGATTTCGGAGCTGGTGACCAAGCCGGGATACATCAACCTGGACTTCGCCGACGTCAAGACGATCATGTCGGGAATGGGCGTGGCGCTGATGGGCACCGGGAGCGCCTCCGGCCAGAATCGAGCGGTCGCGGCGGCCGAGAAGGCGATCTCCAGCCCGCTGCTGGAGGACGTCTCGATCCGGGGCGCGCGCGGGGTGCTCATCAACATCACCGGGGGGTCGTCGCTCTCCCTGAGCGAGGTCCACGAGGCGGCAAGCCTCGTCCAGCAGGAAGCCGACGAAGAGGCGAACATCATCTTCGGAACCGTTATCGACGAACTGATGGAAGATGAACTGAAGGTGACGGTCATCGCAACGGGGTTCGAACCCGGGGTGGCGGACACCCTCCTGAAAGGCCCCCGCCGCACCATCAAGCTGGTGGGGAAGGAGGACCTGGAGAAGCCGGCGTTCCTGCGGGTCGGCCCGCTGAAAGCCCCGGAACGGGTGGAACGGATCGAAGACCTCCCCGTCATCGAAAAGGAAAGCGACGCGGAGGCTCTCGAGGAGTTCGAGATCCCCACGTTCCTGCGCCGCCGGGGAGAGTAGGCGCCGCAGGCGGCCCCCGGGATCCGGCATGGCGTGGGAGATCCGAAAGCTCCACGACGCCATCCTGTCCCGGGAAACCGGGGCGAAGCGGAAGGAGTGGGGCGGCAGGCTCCGCGTTGCGCTGGTCTACCCGAACCGGTATGCGGCGGGCATGTCGAACCTGGGCTTTCTCTCCGTCCACGCCCGCATCAACGCAAGGCCCGACGCCCTGTGCGAGCGCGCCTTTTTGTCATCCGTATCGGAGGAGCGGCTCCTCGCGCGGCGGTCGCTGCCCCTCTCTACCCTGGAGAGCGGCAGCCCCCTCAAGAATTTCGACGTCGTCGCGTTTTCGCTTTCCTTCGAGAATGATCTTCTGAACGTTCCGTCCCTCCTTTCGGCGGGCGGCGTCTCCCCGTTCCGCTCGGACCGGCAGGAGGCCGGTGGCCATCGCCCCCTGGTTCTGGCCGGAGGGTTTGCCGCATCCCTCAATCCCGAGCCCTCGGGAGTCTTCGCCGACGCGGTGGTGATCGGAGACGGCGAAAGGGCGGTGGAAGCCATCCTCGACCTTGGCTCCCCCCGACCCGCGGACCACGGGTACCGGAAATCCCTGGCTGCCCTTTCCGGGGTCTATGTCCCCTCCGGGTATGCTCCCGAATACATCGGGCCTGCAGGGGAGGATGCCGATATACCGGGACGGCTTCGGGCATTGAATCCCCTCGCGGGATTTCCCCCCCGCGTGGCCCGGGAGGTCATCTCCCTCTCCGAGTACCCCCCGCTTCCCACGATTCTTTCCGAGGACGCCGAGCTGGGGAGAATGGCCCTCGTGGAAACCTCCCGCGGATGCCCCAAGATGTGCGGCTTCTGCGCCGCCGCGCACGCCTGCCCGCAGTTCCGCGAGATGCCGCTTCCCTTCGTGCGCGCGATCGTCGATTCGGCCTGGCCCCATCGGCGCAAGGTCGGCCTGATCGGCGCCGCCGTGCTCGACTGGAGTCCCTTCCGGGAATTTTCGCGAGATATCCTTGCCCGCGGGGGCACGGTGTCCCCCGCCTCGGTCAGGGCGGACCTCGTGGACGAGGAGATCGCCGGGATCCTGAAACGCAGCGGACACCGGACCGTGGCGCTGGCGCCGGAGTGCGGGAGCGAACTCCTGCGCTCCCGCATCGGCAAACGGGTGCCGGACGACGTATTTTTCTCGGCGGGCAGACTCCTTGCCCGGGCGGGGATCGTGTCGTTCAAGCTGTACTTCCTGTCGGGAGTCCCCGGGGCGGAGAGAGACGAGGAAGTCGACGGAACGATCGCCTTCCTGCGGAAATTCCGCGAAGCGGTGCTCGAGGAATGCAAGGCGGTCGGGCGGATGGGCACGATAACGGTCGTCCTGTCGCCCTTCGTCCCGAAGCCCTTTACTCCCATGCAATGGTCGCCGATGGCGCCCGAAGAGGAGCTCAAGCTGCGGCAGGAAAAGATCGCCTCCGGCGTTCGGTCGGTTCCCAACCTTCGCATCGACCCCGAAGCGCCGCAGGCGGCCATCCTTCAGGGCTTCCTGGGCCTTTCCGACCGGCGGGTGGAACAGGCGCTGCGTCACGTACGAAAGGGCAGGGTCAAGCTCTCGCCGGATCATCTTGCCGTTCCCCTCCACGAGGTCGTCCACCGGGAAAAAGAGGCGGACGAATATTTCCCCTGGGACATCATCGAGGGCGGACTGCCGAAAGAAGTACTCCGAAAGCGGTACGAGACGATCCTGCGGGGATAGCGATCCGGGATCTCTTCACCGTTCTCCCATCCGCCGTGGGGAGGCGATTGCAGCACCACCTTGAGGAGGCCAAGTGTCTGCATGAACGCGATTTGATAAAGGGGGGGCGGCTACGTTAAACTTCCGGAAGCACTCGCCAGAAAGTATCCCGATGCGAACCGGCAGTGGGGGTGGCAATGGATCTTCACGATCCAGGAATTGCTCTGCAACAAAGACGTCAGTACGACGATGATCTATACCCATGTCCTATACAAGGGATGAAAGAGCGTCCGGAGCCCTGCAGATTGGCCGGGGCAGGACAAGGCCGCACTTTCTTCTACGCACATAGGGGGTTCCCCAGCAGCCTATCACCGCCATTCCTACTCCCTCCATCCCCCTCTAACTTGCGGAAAGTGTCTGACAACCTGTTGAAGCTGACGGCTCGCCTCTTTCTCGCTGAGCGCCCGCAGCTTGGCCGGAGCGTTAGCCACATGCAGGACATATGGACGAAGAATCGAATGTATCAGGCAGTTGCCACCCGGGAAAGGAGAGGATCTGGAGGTCT
>JBLNFH010000030.1:0-2509 GCA_050263475.1 Deltaproteobacteria bacterium | reverse complement strand
GGATGTCGGGGGGGTAGGGTATCGTGCCGGACTCGATACCGGAGCGTAAATAGACGGTCCTGCCCCGGCTGCAGGAGGTCGTTCCCAACGGGTCCTACCCGGGAGACCTCCTGCGGCCGGTTTCTTCCCTCCCCCCAAGGGGGGCAGCCCTGGAAACATCCATCCTCGTGATTTCATACGGGCGGATGCAGGATATACAATGGAATGCATGAGCGAAGCGTTGCCTGTAGATCCGTCGGAGTGGGTGGATCGGTACGGGGACTACCTGTTCCGGTATGCGATGCTTCGCCTGAGGGACCGGGAAAGGGCCGAGGACCTGGTCCAGGAGACGTTCCTCGCCGCGCTCAAGGGCCGGGACACTTTTTCCGGCAGGTCGTCCGAGGGAACGTGGCTGGTCGGCATCCTCAAGCACAAGATTCTCGACCATTTTCGCAGGCAATCCCTGGAGGTGCCCCTGCCCGGGACGGACGAAACGGACCCGCCGGGGGGCGATCCGTTCAACGGCGTCGGCCATTGGGTGGACGGCCCGGCGGAATGGGGAGGCAATCCGGCGGACCTCTTCCGCCAGAAGGAATTCCTCGAGCAGCTGACAAAGTGCCTCTCCGGGCTATCCCCGGCCCACGCGAACGTCTTCCTCCTCCGGGAGGTCGATGGGGCGGACACGAAAGAGATCTGCAAGGAATTGAACGTTTCGGAGACTAATCTCTGGGTGATCCTGCACCGTGCGCGGATGCAGCTGCGCAAATGCCTGGAAGCCCGCTGGTTCCACAGAAGCGCCGAGGGGGGATCCTGATGCTTTCCTGCAAGGATGTGACGCAGCTCCTCTCGCAGTCGATGGACGCCCCGCTACCCGCCGGCAAGCGGATCGGCGTGCGCTTCCACCTCCTCATCTGCAAGTTCTGCGTAAGGTATCGACAGCAGCTTCTTCTGATCCGGGAGGCGGCGCGGCGCCTCGCCGGCGCAGCGGATCTTCCGCAGGGATCCGCCGGCGAAAACCTTTCGGCGGAAGCGCGGGACCGGATCAAGAAATCCCTTCGATCTAGGAGCGGATGAACTGCTCGAGCCGCGGCCGGTTGACGAGGAGGAAATGGTCCTGGCGGTTGACGAGCCCCATGCGCCGGAAACGGTTCAGCTGGGTCGTGACCGTCTCCCGGGTGGTCCCGATCAGGTTGGCCAGGTCTTCGTGCGTCAGGCGCAGTGGGATCAGGGTCCCCTTCGGGGTCTGCTGGCCGTGCTCCTCGCAAAGCTGGAGCAGGACCTTCGAGAGGCGGTTGTAGGACCAGGTGTGGCCGAACTCCGCGACGCCCATTTCCACCTTCGCCAGCCGTCGCGAGAGCTGCCGGATGAAATTTTTCGACAGGGTGGGGATCGAGGTCAACAGCTCCACCAGGCTGCCCTTCGAAAGGAGGGTGATCACGGCGTCCGTTCCCGCGACGGCGGAGAACGCCCGCTTTTCCTCGGAAAGGAGGAGCTCGCCGAACATCGCCCCCTGTTTGAGGATGTGCACGATCGTCTCCGTTCCCTTGTCCGAAAGGGAGAGGATCCTCACCTTCCCCTCCTTGACGATATAGAGCGAGTCGGCGGGGTCGCCCCGGGAAAAGATCGTGGCGCCTCTTCGGTACCGCCGATCGGTGCACCGGCTCGTGATCCTCTTCACATCCGATTCGGAGATCCCCTGGAAGAGGTCGTCTGCCTTCTGGTAGGAGAGCGGCATGCCCTCACTGTACAACTGCTCCACGGGTCAAATCAACGATCCGGGCCGCCGGCGGGCTCCCGCCGGCGGCCCGGAACCGTCGAAGATGCGGCCGGACCGAATCGCTACGAATGCGGCAGCACCTTCCTGCCGTGTACGCCGTTGACCAGGATGGCGGTCGCGATGTACCAGGCCGCCAGGCCGGTGATGAAGATTTCCCATCCGACGATCGGCTTGGGCACCATGCCGACGACCATGAAATCGAGGAGAATGTACGCCAGCAGCAACAGTCCGAACAGCGCGGACAGATGCTGCCCCACCTTGAACGACGCGATGAAGAACGAAAGCGTGAACAGGGTCCACATCAGGAAAAACCCGAGCTGATCCGTCGCGCCCACGGCGATCCCGGTTTTCGGGAGCACGTACGTCAGCGCGAAGACCGCCCACCAGAAGGCGCCGTAGCACATGAACGCGGAGCCCCCGAAGATGCTTCCCTTCCGCAGATCCACGATGCCTGCGATGAATTGCGCCGTGCCGCCGAACGCCACCGCCATGGCCAGCGTCGGCCCCGCTGCCCAATAGCCCACCGTGTGCAGGCCGGTCGCCATCGTGGTCGTGGCGAACCCCATCAGCCCGACGACCGCCGGGTTGGCCCACCATTCCCGGTAGACGCCGGCAACCGGGACTTCCGCCCCTTCTTTTTCCCTTCCGAGCTCCCTTGCACCCGCTGTCTCCCTAACTTCCGCCAAAGTCGCCATCTGGCTCTCCCTCCTGTTGAAAACGTTTGTAATTACGCCACCTTACGGGTTTCCGGCC
>JBLNFH010000029.1:0-7471 GCA_050263475.1 Deltaproteobacteria bacterium | reverse complement strand
CACCCCCCTGTCGGTACCGGAAGACACCCGTTCGATCCTGCCGTCCTCCATGAGGACCGTGAGCGAGCGCACTTCCTCGTAAAACAGCTCCCCGTATTCTCCGCCCCGGGACAGCAGGGCGGAAAGAATCGGGGTTACGCGCAACTCCGAGAGCATGGCGGCCTCCAGCCGGCGGGCGGCCTCCGGCTGATTTGTGTATAATACACGGAACGCGGATAACTTCTGAGGGGCCGGATGAAAACAAGAATCCTGGTTGGGACGTTGGCTCTGTTTCTGTTGGCGGGAGAGGCACTGGCATTCCATGGAACCTCCGCGGGCGCGAACAGCCGCCTGCAGGGCAGGGCCTACTCCCTGTTTCTTTCCGGCTACCTTTCCTATCGCGATGGGAATCTCGACGCGGCTCTCGAATCGTATCGCAAGGCGCTGCGGCTGAAGGACAACGAACCGGAAATCCTGTACGAAATCGGGAACGTTCTCGTCAAGAAAGGGAACCTCGCGGGCGCGAGGGAATCGCTCGAGAAAGCGCTGGCGATCGACGACAAGCACACGAAGGCCCGTTACCTGCTCGCCGGAATCCTGGCCGCGACGGGGGAGAAGGAGAAGGCGGCGAATCTCTACACCCGGGTCATCGCCGACGACCCGGAGAACGAGGAGGCCTTCGTCCACCTGGCGACGCTGTTCGTGGAGATGGGGAACTTCGACAAGGCCGAGGCGCAGCTCAACTCCCTCATTGACCGCAATCCGGATTCGTTTCTCGCGTACTACTACCGGGGCCGCCTCCTTGCCTCGCAGAAAAAGTTCGACGCCGCTCTCGCCGATTTCGACAAGGCCCTGTCCATCGTGCCGTCGTTCGACAGCGCCCTCATCGATTCGGGGGGGGTCCTGGAGATCCTCGGCCGGCCCGCGGAAGCGGAGGAGCGGTACCGCCGGGCGCTCGCGGTGTCCCCGAACAACCCGTTCATCCGGGAACGGCTGGGCCGCGTCCTGATCATCGAGAACAAGATCGACCAGGCGACCAGCGAATACGAGGAGCTCAAGAGGTTTTCCGGCGACAACCTCGATTTCCGGACGAAGCTGGGGCTGCTCTACCTGGAGCGGGACCGGTTCGACGACGCGATCAACGAGTTCCGTTTCGTCCTGACTTCGCAGCCGAAGAATTACCAGGCACGCTTCTTCCTGGGCACCACGTACGAGGAGAAGGGGCTGCTCCCGGAAGCGCAGGAGCAGTTCCGCGGCATCCCGGAAACGTCCCCGTTCTACCGCGACGCGATGCTCCACGTTGCGATCACGCTCGGGCTTCAGAAGAAAACCGCGGAGTCGATCGAGGTGACCCGGAAGCTGAGGGGGAAGTTCCCCGACGACGTCGACCTGATGGTGTTTCTCGGCGGGCAGCTCGAGGAAGCGAAACGGTATGACGAGGCGGTCGGGGTCCTCACGGAAGCGGCCGCGAAGGACCCGAAGAGCGCATCGGCGCAATTCTCCCTGGGGGTCGTCTACGACAAGATGGGGAACTTCGACAAGATGGTCGCGTCGATGGAGAAGGCGATCGAGATCGACCCGAAGAGCGCCGTGGCGCTCAATTACCTGGGGTATTCGTACGCCGACAGGAACCAGAAGCTCGACGAGGCGGAAACGCTGATCCTGCGCGCGCTGGAGGTCCGGCCCGACGACGGCTATTTCCTCGACAGCCTGGCCTGGGTGCACTACCGGAAAGGGGACTTCCCGCGGGCCGAGCAGGAGCTGCGGCAGGCGCTCACGCTGGTCCCCGACGACCCCGTCGTTCTCGAGCACCTCGGGGACGTCCTCCTGAGCGAGGGGAAAGCGGGCGAGGCCGCCGTTTATTTCGAGAAGTCGATCGCGAAGGGGCACGAAAAACCGGAGGAGATCCGGGACAAGCTCAGCCGGGCAAGGAAAGAGGTCCTGCCCTCCAAATGAGGAGAGAATCGGCCTGACTCGCCTCGCGGCATCGGCCTGCTGCCTCGCGTCGGCGCTTCTCCTTGCGGCCGGGTGCGCTCCCGCCCGCTATCGGATCGCCGGGGATGAGGCGAGGAGCGCGCAGGAGCTCTTCGCCGGCGCCTCCGCGGTTTCCTTTCCCATCGAAGCTTCCTATTCCGGCGTCGCCGAGGTTTCCGGACGGGTGCTTCCGTTTCTCTCGGGGGTGAACGCGCGGGCGCCCGGGGAGGAGACCGTGGGCGTTTACGACCCCATGGGACGGCCCGCCCTGTTCCTCTCGAACGACGGGTCCCGGATCACGGTCACCAGGGGACCGGCGGCGGGCGACTCCCTGCCGCAGCACCTCCCGACGGTGCCGGCGGGTCCGGTTTCCCTGGGAAGGATCCTGTCCGGGGCGCCCGGTTACACCGTGGAGGGAGGGGAGCTTTCCAGGACGAAGGACGGCGGATGGGTTTTCGAGAACGGGCGGCAGACGCTCTTTTCCGATCCCACGCGCCGGTTTCTCCTGCGCGCCGAATACGACTTCCGGGGGAAGCGGGTGACCGTTTCGTACCCCGGGCGCGATGCGCCGGGGCCGCCCCCCCTGGTGCGGCTGGAGGTCTCCGGGGCGAAGATCGTGCTGCGGAGGGATACGGAATGAATCGCCTTGCGACGGCCGTGCTCGTCGCGTTGCTGGCCGCCGGCCTGACGGCCGGCTGCTCCGGCGAGAAGAAGGGCGGCCCGGCCGCGGAACCGGCCGGGAAGCAGGCCCCGCCCGCCTACGGCGACGCCCTGGTGGAGGGGAGCAACGGGGACATCAGCGGTTTCCTCGCGGCGGTGACGAGCGACTCGGCCTCCCACGGGGCCGCCAACTACATCTTCAATGGCCTCGTCCGCTACGACAAGAACCTCAAGCTCGAGGGCGAGCTGGCCGAATCCTGGGACATCTCGCCCGACGGAAAGAAGATCACGTTCCACCTCCGGAAAGGGGTGAAGTGGCACGACGGCGCCCCGTTCACCTCCGAGGACGTGATATTCACCTACCGGAAGATGATCGACCCGAGGACGCCGACGGCTTACGGGGAATCCTTCAAGCAGGTGCGGCGGGTGTCCAACCCGGATCCCCGGACGGTCGTGGTGGAATACGACAAGCCGTACGCCCCCGCCCTGGAATCGTGGGGGATGAATATCCTCCCGAGGCACCTTCTCGAAAAATACCCGGACATCAAGCAGAGCCCCTTGAACAAATCCCATCCCGTCGGGACGGGACCGTACCGGTTCGTGGAGTGGAAGCCGGGGGAAAAGATCGTCTTCGACGCGAACCCGGACTACTTCGAGGGGAAGCCGTACATCCGGCGGGTCATCACGCGCGTCATTCCCGACCAGGCCACCATGTTCCTGGAGCTCAAGTCGGGCGGCATCGACACGATGACGCTCACCCCGCTGCAGTACTCCAAGCAGACGGACACGGAGGAGTTCCGGAAGAATTTCCGGAAGTACCGCTATCTCGGGTTCGTCTATACCTACCTGGGCTTGCGCCTCGACCATCCCTTCTTCAAGGAGAAGCGGGTCCGGCAGGCGATCGCCTGCGCGATCGACAAGAAGGAGCTGATCGACGGCGTCCTCTTCGGGCTGGGGCAGGAGGTCACGGGCCCGTACAAGCCCGGCACCTGGGTGTACAACCCCGACGTGCGGCGGTATCCCCACGATCCGGCGAAGGCGAAGGGCCTGCTGGCCGAGGCGGGATGGAAGCCGGGTGCGGACGGGACGATGGAGAAGGACGGCCGGAAGTTCGCGTTCACGGTCCTGACCAACGCCGGGAACGAGAGCCGCTCCAAGACGGCGGCGATCATCCAGCAGCAGCTTGCCGCCGTGGGGATCCGGATGGAGATCCGGACGCTGGAGTGGGCCGCCTTCATCAACGAGTTCGTCAAGAAGCGGAAGTTCGACGCGCTGATCCTCGGGTGGCAGATGGGTCCCGAGCCGGACCAGTTCGATATCTGGAGCTCCACCAAGACCGGCCCCGACGAGCTCAATCACGTGGGCTTCGCCAATGCCGAGGTGGACCGCCTTCTCGAGGAGGGCCGCCGGACCTTCGACATGGAGAAGCGCAAAAAAGCCTACTTCCGGTTCCAGGAGATCCTGGCGGAGGAACAGCCCTACGTCTTCCTCTACGCGCCGGAGGCGCTGCCGGTTTTCCACAAGCGGTTCTACGGGATCGAGCCCGCCCCCGCGGGGATCGGATACAACTTCATCAAGTGGTACGTTCCCGCGTCCGAGCAGAAGTACACCTCTTTCCAGTGACGGGGTCGCGATGCTCAGGTACGTCCTCCGGCGGCTGATCCTCATCCCGGTGATGCTGGCCGGGATCAGCCTCCTGTCGTTCCTCGCCATCCACCTGGCCCCCGGGGGGCCGATCAGCGTCGCCGTGGACCTGAATCCCAAGGCGACCGCGGAATACCGGGAGCGGATGATCCGGTACTACGGGCTCGATCAGCCGCTCCACGTGCAGTACGGGCGCTGGCTCGTCCGGATGGCGACGCTCGACTTCGGACCGAGCTTCGCCCCCGACGGGCGGCAGGTATCGGAGAAGATCCAGGAGAGGATCCCGGTCACGCTGACGATCAACGTCCTTTCGATGGGGTTGATCTTCCTCGTCGCGATCCCCATCGGGATCTACTCCGCCGTGCGGAAGGACTCCTGGTTCGACCGCATCTCGACGGTGACCGTGTTCACGGGATTCGCCATTCCCACGTTCTGGCTGGCGCTGCTCCTCATGATCCTGTTCGGGGTGAAGCTGGGTTGGCTTCCGATATCGGGCCTGATCTCGCTGGAACACGATTCGCTCTCCGTGGCGGGCAGGTTCTGGGACCGTGCGAGGCACCTGCTCCTGCCGGTCCTCCTGGCGGGGTTCGGCGGGCTGGCGGGGATGTCGCGCTACATGCGCTCCAACATGCTGGAGGTGATCCGGCAGGACTATATCGCCACCGCGAAGGCCAAGGGGCTGCAGGAGCGCCAGGTCGTGTTCCGCCACGCGACGCGGAACGCCCTGCTGCCCGTCGTCACGATCCTGGGGCTCTCCGTTCCGGACCTCCTCGGCGGGGCGGTCATCTTCGAGACGATCTTCGCGATCCCGGGGATGGGGCAGCTCTTCTACCAGGGGGTGATGTCCCGCGACGTCCCCCTCATCATGGGAATCCTGGTGATCGGCGCCTTCCTGACGCTGATCGGCAACCTCCTGGCGGACGTCGGCTATGCGCTGGCCGACCCCCGCATCCGGACGGGATGATCCCGTGGCGGAGGGCGGCGCGTACTTCATCTTCCTCGATTTCCTCCGGCGGCTGTCCCGGAACCGGCTGGCCGTGGCGGGCGGAGCGGTCGTGCTCTTCTTCTTCCTCCTCTCCGCGTTCCCGCACGTTTTTTCCCGCCACGACCCGAATCGGATCGAGGTGCTCAAGGTCCTCCAGTCGCCGTCCCGGGACCATCCCCTGGGAACCGACGAGCTGGGGAGGGACGTATTGGCCCGCATGGTGTACGGAGCCAAGATATCGCTCAAGGTGGGGTTCGTAGCGGTCGGCATCGCCACGGCCATCGGGCTCCTCGTGGGGCTGGCCGCCGGCTTCTACGGGGGATGGGTCGACGCGATCCTCATGCGCTTCGTCGACATCATGCTCTGCTTCCCGACGTTCTTCCTCATCCTGTCGGCCATCGCGTTCCTCGGGCCCTCCATCTACAACATCATGCTCATCATCGGCCTGACGAGCTGGATGGGGGTATCGCGGCTCGTCCGCGCCGAAACCCTTTCGATCAAGGAACGGGATTTCGTCGCGGCGGCCCGGGCGCAGGGAGCGGGGGACGCCCGGATCATCTTCCGGCACGTCCTGCCCAACACGCTGGCGCCGGTGCTCGTGGCGGCGACGCTCGGCGTTGCGGGCGCGATCCTGACCGAGTCCGCGCTGTCATTCCTGGGGATCGGGGTGCAGCCCCCCACGCCCTCGTGGGGGAACATCCTGACCGCGGGCAAGGACAACATCGAGTTCGCCTGGTGGCTGTCGGTCTACCCCGGGCTCGCGATCCTGTTCACCGTGCTGGGGTACAACCTGCTGGGCGAGGGGATCCGCGACGCCGCGGACCCCCGTCTGCGGGGGAGGTAACGGATGACCGTGCGCGGGGAGCTGCTCGACGTCCGCGACCTCGCCGTCGCCTTCCGCACGGAGCGGGGGACGGTCCGCGCGCTGTTCGGCGTTTCCTTTTCCGTCGAGCCCGGGGAGACGCTCGGGCTGGTCGGGGAATCGGGGTGCGGCAAGACGGTATCGGCGCTCTCGATCCTGCGCCTACTCCCCTCGCCTCCCGCGATCGTCGAGGGGGGACGGATCCGGTTCCGGGGGGCGGATCTCCTCGCCCTTTCCGAGGAGGAGATGTGCCGGGTGCGGGGGAAGGAGATCTCGATGATCTTCCAGGAGCCGATGACCTCCCTGAACCCCGTGATGACCATCGGGGACCAGGTGGCCGAGGTCTACACCGCCCACGGGACGTGCGGGAAGGCGGAAGCCGCCGAGCGGGCGCGGGAATGGCTCCGCCGGGTGAAGATGCCGGACCCGGAGCGCCGCATGCGGGAATACCCCCACCAGATGAGCGGGGGGATGCGGCAGCGGGCGATGATCGCGATGGCGCTGGCCCTCGAGCCGGCCCTCCTGATCGCCGACGAGCCCACCACCGCGCTCGACGTCACCATCCAGGCCCAGATCCTCGCGCTCCTCAAGGAAATGCGGGAGCAGGAGCGGAAGATGGCGATCCTGCTCATCACGCACGACCTCGGCGTGGTCCACGAGTTCGCCGATCGGGTCGCCATCATGTACCTGGGGCGGATCGTCGAAGTCGCAGGCACCGCAGACCTTTTCGCGGACCCGATCCACCCCTATACGCAGGGACTGCTCCGGTCGCTCCCCGGAAGATCGGTCGGGGAGGCGAGACTCCCCTCGATCCCCGGGACGGTGCCGGACCTGCACGCGATTCCGCCAGGCTGCCCGTTTTCCGACCGGTGTCCGTTCCGGCGAAAAGCCCTGGAACGGTTCCGCGCCAAGGAAACGGCCGAAGACCAGCTTGCCGTCTGCGACCGGGTGGACCCGCCGCTGGAGGCGTACGCACCGGGCCACTTCGCGGCGTGCCACTACCAGAAGGCCCGGCGGGCCGGGGGGCGCGGATGAACGGCGGGAACGCGGCGCTCCTCTCCCTGGAAAACATCTACAAGCACTTCCCGGTGAGGCAGTCCTTCTTTTCCCGGGAGATGCTCAAGGTCCACGCGATCGATGGGGTGTCGATCGGCGTCCCGCACGGAAAGACGGTGGGGTTGGTGGGGGAGTCGGGGTGCGGCAAGACCACTCTCGGCCGCGTGGCGCTTCGCCTGATCGCTCCCGACGGTGGAAGGATCCGGTTCGAGGGGGCCGACATCACCCGCCTGTCCGGCGAGGAGCTGCGCCGGACGCGCAGGCGCATGCAGATCATCTTCCAGGACCCGTACTCGTCGCTCAACCCCCGG
>JBLNFH010000028.1:0-2547 GCA_050263475.1 Deltaproteobacteria bacterium | reverse complement strand
CGCGCCGGGGAGGACTCCGAGGAACTGCTGGACCGGACCCTCTCGGAAGCGCTGGCAGGAGGGTGCCGCTTGATCCAGTACCGGGACAAGGTCGCCTACCCGAGACTGCTGCTCTCGAGGGCACGGCGGTTCGTCTCCGCCTGCAGGGCGGCCGGAGCCCTGTTCCTGGTCAACGACCGGCTCGACGTGGCCCTTCTGTCGGAGGCAGACGGTTGCCACCTGGGCCAGGAAGACCTCCCCCTGCCCGCGGCGCGGCGGATCTCCCCGAAAGGGTTTCTCCTCGGGGTCTCCACCCACAG
This sequence comes from Deltaproteobacteria bacterium, assembly GCA_050263475.1. Lineage (GTDB taxonomy): Bacteria > Desulfobacterota > Deferrimicrobia > Deferrimicrobiales > Deferrimicrobiaceae > FEB-35. The sequence continues at coordinate 2,248 of JBLNFH010000028.1, read as the reverse complement.
CGTTCCGGAAGCGCGTCGCGCGCAGGAGGAAGGCGCGGACTACATCGGCGTGGGCGCGATCTTCCGCACGATGAGCAAGGGGGACGCGCTCGAGCCCCGGGGTCCGAAGCTCATCACGGAAGTCGCCGAAGCCGTCACGATCCCGGCAGTGGCGATATCCGGCATCACGCGGGAGAACGCCCGCGAAGTGATCCGGGCGGGAGCGTCGGCGTTCGCGGTGATTTCAGACCTGTTCACCGGGCCGGGAGTACGGGAACGGACCGAGGAGTTCATCCGGATATGGGAATCCGAAAACACCCGCCGGTGATCCTCGCCTTCGGGGGGTTCGACCCGACCGGCGGAGCCGGCGTCCTGATGGACGCGAAGGCGGCGCAGGCCGCGGGGGGGTACGCGGCCGCGGTCCCCTCCTGCCTGGCGATCCAGTCGACGGCTGCCTTTTCGCGGATCGTTCCCATCCCCCGGATCGCCATCGAGAGCGCCCTGGCCTGCGCCGCGAAGAGCTTCCGCATCCGGGTGGTGAAGATCGGGATGGTCGGGACCCGCGCCGCCGCCGAGGCGGTCCACAACTTCCTCGTGCAAAATCCCGCGGTGCCCGTCGTTCTCGACCCGGTGCTCCGCAGTTCTTCCGGCGCGCCGCTGCTCGCCGCCGGTGCGCTCCCGGCCTACCGGAGACTGCTGGCGCGCTCGTCGGTCGTCACCCCGAACCTGCCCGAGATCGAAAAGATCCTCGACTGCACGATCGGCTCGTTCGGGGAGGCGATCCTGGCCGCTCGCGACCTCTCCGCCGCTGTCGGCGCAGCGGTCGTGCTCAAGGGCGGGCACTTCCCCTGGAAGGGGAAACGGGGGGTCGACATCGTATTCGAGAGGAGGCGGGTGACGCTGCTGGGACCCGGCGGGAAAACGCCGCGCGTCGACGCCCACGGCACCGGCTGCGCCCTCGCATCGGCGCTTGCCGCTCGAATGGCCCTCGGGGAACCCCTCGTGGATGCCGCCCGGAGCGCGAAGGGAATGATCTCGCGATGGGTCGCGGACGGGTTTCCCTCGCTCGAGGGCCGATGGACACTCTTCGGGTGAAGGAGAGGCGAAACCGATGCGTCATCCCGGATCGTACGGAATCCTGTTTTTATCGATATGGCTCCTGGCCTCCTGCGTGCACCGGGAGATGATCCCTCCTCCCGCGCCGCCGCCCGTACCCAGGGCGGTCAAGGTGGCGCTCGTGCTCGGCGCGGGGGCCTCCAAGGGATTCGCTCACATCGGCGTCCTGAAAATCCTGGAAGCCAACAGGATCCCGGTCCACATGATCGTCGGGACCAGCGTGGGCAGCTTCGTGGGCAGCCTGTCCGCCTACGGCTACACTTCCTACCAGCTCCAGAGGCTCGCCTTTTCCATCGAGAAAGGGGACATCGCCGACCTGACGGTTCCCGACAACGGATTCATCAAGGGGGACAGGCTCGAAGAGTACGTCAACAAGGCCGTGCGGAATATCCCCATGGAGAACCTGCGGATCCCGTTCTACGCCGTCGCCACCGATATCCAGAGCGGGCAGGAGTTCGTCTTCGGGAAAGGAAACACGGGAAAGGCGGTCCGCGCGAGCTGCTCGATCCCGGGCGTATTCCGGCCCGTGCGGATCGGCGACCGGACGTACGTCGACGGCGGCGTGGTGAGCCCCGTGGCGGTGGACGCCGCGAGAAGGCTCGGCGCCGACGTCGTCATCGCGGTGGACATTTCGGCGGACGCCGGAGGCCCCGCTCCGGAAAGCACGATGGAAACGATACTCCAATCCATCGGGATCATGTACGCCAAGCTCGCCTCCCTCCAGCTTTCGCGGGCCGACGTCGTCATCCGCCCGAAGGTGGGGCATATCGGATCGAGCGACTTCTCGAAGAGGCACGAGGCGATCCTGGAAGGCGAAAAGGCGGCGCAGGAGGCGCTGCCGTTCATCGAAGGGGCGATCGGGAAAGCCTCACCCCCGCGGTAGCGTGATTTCAGGTCACTCGTAGTCCTTGGCCAGATCCTCGAATCGCGTGTAGGCGGACAGGAAGGCGAGGCTGACCTCGCCCATCGGTCCGTTGCGGTGCTTGCCGACGATCACCTCGGCGACCCCCTTCTTGTCCTCGGGGGTCTCCGCCTTCAGGTACATCTCCTCGCGGTAGATGAAAAGGATCAGGTCGCTGTCCTGCTCAATAGCTCCAGAATTATGACTCACGACACCGTCCGCCAGCCAGGAAGAAGGCCCCGGTACGGTGAG
>JBLNFH010000027.1:0-3666 GCA_050263475.1 Deltaproteobacteria bacterium | reverse complement strand
GTTCCCCCTCGTCCTCTCCGAGGGAACGCTCACCGTCGACGCGGACATGAAATCCCTCTGGTGCATGAAGGAGAAGAACCGGACCCACCCGATCGTCCAGGCGGTCCGGAAGGAAGTCCAGTTCCTGTTCGGCCAGGAGATGGCGCAGACCCTCACCCGCCAGCCGCGCGCCCGGTAGCGTCCTCCGCCGCCGGCAGCTCCTTTCCCCCGTCCAGCACTTTCCGCAGGAAGCGCCCCGTGTACGAGCGCGGCGTGCGGGCGACCTCCTCGGGGGTGCCGCAGGCGATCACCTCGCCCCCCCGGTCGCCCCCTTCCGGGCCCAGGTCGATCACGTGGTCCGCCGTCTTGACGACGTCCAGGTTGTGCTCGATGATGATGACCGTGTTCCCCGCCGAGGCGAACATCTGCAGCACCGCGAGGAGCTTCCGGATGTCGTCGAAGTGCAGGCCGGTCGTGGGCTCGTCCAGCAGGTAGACCGTCTTCCCCGTCGCACGCTTGGAGAGCTCGCGGGCGAGCTTCACGCGCTGCGCCTCCCCTCCCGAAAGGGTCGTGGCCGGCTGCCCCAGACGGATATACCCCAGCCCCACGCGCGACAGGGTCTCGAGCTTCCCGCGGACCGGCGGGATGTTGTCCAGGAACTCGAGCGCCTGGTCGACCGACATGTCGAGGACGTCGGCGATCGTCTTCCCCTTGTAGGCGATCTCGAGCGTCTCCCGGTTGTACCGCCTCCCCCGGCACACCTCGCAGGTGACGTAGACGTCGGGCATGAAGTGCATCTCGATCTTCAGGATCCCGTCCCCCTCGCACGCCTCGCACCGCCCCCCCTTGACGTTGAAGGAGTATCGGCCCGGCTTGTACCCCCTCGCCTTGCTCTCCGGCAGCATCGCGAACAGGTCCCGGATCGGGGTGAACGCCCCCGAGTAGGTCGCGGGGTTCGACCGCGGCGTCCGGCCGATCGGCGACTGATCGATGTTGATCACCTTGTCCACCAGGGGGATCCCCGAGAGGGAATCGTGGGCGCCGGGGCGTTCGCGGGAGCCGAAGATCCTCTGGGCGAGCGCCCGGTAGAGGGTGTCCAGGACCAGCGTCGACTTCCCCGAGCCGGAGACGCCGGTGACGCAGGTGATCATCCCCAGGGGGAAGGAGACGTCGATGTTCTTCAGGTTGTTCGCCCGGCACCCGTGCAGGGTGAGGAAGTTCCCGTTCGGCCGCCGCCGGCTTTGCGGCACCGGGATCGTCTTCTTCCCGGACAGGTACTGCCCGGTGAGCGACGCCTCGTCCCGCAGGATCTCCTCCGGGGTGCCGGCCGCCACCACCGCGCCGCCGTGCTCCCCGGCCCCGGGCCCCATGTCGATCACGTAATCCGCGGTGCGGATCGTCTCCTCGTCGTGCTCCACCACCAGGACCGTGTTGCCCAGGTCCCGAAGCTCCTTGAGCGTGGCCAGCAGCTTGCGGTTGTCCCGCTGGTGCAGCCCGATGGAGGGCTCGTCCAGGATGTAGAGGACCCCCATGAGGGAGGACCCGATCTGCGTCGCCAGCCGGATCCGCTGCCCCTCGCCGCCCGAGAGGGTGGACGAGCCGCGGTCCAGGGTCAGGTAGGAAAGCCCCACGTTGAGCAGGAACGAGAGCCGGGACCGGATCTCCTTCCGGATCCTTGCGGCGATCTGCTCCTCCCGGGACCCGAGGGAAAGGGTCCGGAAGAACTCGAGGGCATCCTTCACGGAAAGGCGCGTCAGGGCATCGATCGACAGCTCCCCCACCTTGACGCACAGCGCCTCTTTCTTGAGGCGCGCGCCCCCGCAGGCGCGGCACGGGCGGTTGTTCATGTACCGGGAGAGCTCCTCGCGGATATCCTCGGAGTCGGTCTCGCGGAACCGGCGCTCGAGGTTGCCGATCACCCCCTCGAACGGCTTGGTGAAGAAATACCGCCGGTCACCCTCCTCCATGAAGAACCGGACGGGCGCGCTCGACCCGTGCAGGAGGACCTCGCGCACCTTCGCGGGCAGCTTCTCGAAGGGGGTCTGCAGGGAGAAGGCGAAATGCTTCGAGAGGGCGTCGAGCATCTGGTAGTGGAAGATCGTGGTGCGCTTCTTCCAGGGGTCGATCGCCCCTTCCCGGAGGCTCCGCGTCTTGTCGGGCACGATGAGGTCCGGATCGAAGTAGATCGTCGATCCCAACCCGTCGCACTCCGGGCAGGCCCCGTGCGGGCTGTTGAAGGAGAACAGCCTCGGGGTCACCTCCGAGAAGCTGACGTTGCAGTCCGGGCAGGCGAACTTCTCGCTGTAGATCGCCCCCTCCCCCTTCCCGTCCACGATGCGGACCAGCCCCTCCGAAAGGGAGAGGGCGAGCGCGACCGAATCGGCCAGCCGGCCCCGCGACGCCTCGGAGAGGCGGATCCGGTCGACCACCACGTCGATGTCGTGCTTCCGGTTCTTGTCCAGGAGGATCTCTTCCTCGAGCTCCCGCGCCTCGCCGTCCACCACCACGCGGGAGAAGCCGTCCCGATGCAGCTTGGCCAGCTCCTTGCGGTACTCCCCCTTCCGGCCGCGGACGACCGGCGAGAGCACCTGCACCTTCTCCCCCTCGCCCATCCCCATCACCGCGTCCACGATCTGCGTCACGGTCTGCTGCCGGATCTCCTTCCCGCAGGAGGGGCAGTGCACGCGCCCGATCGAGGCGTAGAGCAGGCGAAGGTAATCGTAGATCTCGGTGACGGTGGCCACGGTGGAGCGCGGATTCTTGCTGACCGCCCGCTGCTCGATGGAGATCGCGGGGGAGAGCCCCTCGATCACGTCGACGTCGGGCTTCTCCATCTGCTCGAGGAACTGGCGGGCGTAGGCGGAGAGCGACTCCACGTAGCGCCGCTGCCCCTCCGCGTAGATCGTGTCGAAGGCGAGGGACGACTTGCCGGAGCCCGACACCCCCGTGATGACGACCAGCCGGTCCCGGGGGATCTCCACGTCGACGTTCTTCAGGTTGTGTTCGCGCGCGCCGCGCACGACGATCCGGTCGAGGGCCATGGGGAGCCTATGTCCGCCCGGACGCCATCCCCGCCGCCATCCGGATCGCGGCGAGAAGGCTGGCCGGGTTTGCCTTTCCCGATCCGGCGATGTCGTAGGCGGTGCCGTGGTCCACCGAGGTCCGGATGATGGGAAGCCCCATCGTGACGTTGACGCCGTCCTCGAAGTGGACGAGCTTGAGCGGGATCAACCCGTGGTCATGCGTCATGGCCACCACGACGTCGAACCCGCCCCGCCAGGCGCGATAAAAGACGGTGTCGGGCGGATACGGCCCCGTCGCGTCGATTCCCGAACCCCGGCAGGCATCGATCGCGGGCGTGATCATCGCAGCCTCTTCATCCCCGAACAGCCCCCCCTCCCCCGCGTGCGGGTTGAGCCCGGCCACCGCGATGCGGGGAGCGCCGATTCCCATGAATTTCCGGAAAAATGCATCCGTAATCCGTATCGTTTTTTCGATGACCGCGGGAGACAGAAGTTCCAGCGCCCGGCGCAGCGCCACGTGGATCGTGACGAGGGCGACGCGCAGCCGGTCGCCCGCGAGCATCATGACGACGTCCGCGCCGCCGCACAGGTGCGCGAGGAACTCGGTGTGGCCGGGAAACGGGACGCCGGCGGCCGAAAGTCCCTCCTTGGTGATGGGGCAGGT
>JBLNFH010000026.1:0-4515 GCA_050263475.1 Deltaproteobacteria bacterium | reverse complement strand
GACTGCGTCCTCGACGACGGCGCGGCGATCCGGTCGAGCGTCGTGTGGCCGCGGACGAGGATCGGGAAGGGGGCGAGGGTTCTCGAGAACATCGTCGGCTCCGACTGCGAGATCGAGGACGGGGCGTTCCTCGCCGAGCGGGCGGTGGTGAGCGATCATTGCCGCATCGGCCGCGACGCGGTCGTCAAGGCGAACGTCAAGGTGTGGCCCCACAAGGTGGTGGAGGACGGCGCGGTGCTTTCCTCCTCGCTCATCTGGGGGGAGAAGTGGGCGCGCTCCCTGTTCGGCGCCTACGGCATCTACGGCCTCGCCAACCTCGAGATCTCGCCCGAGTTCGCCGCGAAGCTCGGCGCGGCCTACGCCGCGACGTTCGGCAAGAAGGTGGTCATCTCCACCAGCCGGGATTCCCACAAGGCCTCCCGGATGATCAACCGCGCCATCATGACCGGGATGCTCTCCGTGGGGGTCGACGTCCACGACTACGGCGTGACGCCGCTGCCGGTCGTCCGCTTCCTCTCCCGCAGCCACCGGGACGAGCGGGGAGGGGTGCACACCCGCAAGAGCCCCTTCAATCCCTCCTTCGTCGACCTGAAGTTCTTCGACGACTCGGGGCTCGACATCTCGATGGGACTCGAGAAGAACATCGAGTCGCTCTTCTTCCGGGAGGATTTCGTGCGCGCCGACATCGAGGAGACGGGCATGATCTCCTTCCCCGTGGGAGGGTTCGACACGTACGTGGACGGTTTCCTGAAGACCGTCGACGCCAGGGCGATCCAGGCCCGGGGATTCAACGTGGTGATCGACTATTCCTACGGGTCCTCCGCTCTCATCTTCCCCCGCATCCTGGGGCATCTCGCGGTCGAGACGGTGGCGCTGAACGCGATGCTGGACCCGGCCAAGATCACCCGCACGCAGGAGGAGTTCGACAAGGGGCTGCACCACCTGACGGCCATCGCGAGATCCCTTTCGGCCGACTTCGGCGTGATGCTCGACACCGGCGGGGAGAAGCTGTTCCTGGTCGACGAGAAGGGGGACATCCTGCCCGACTGGGTGGCGCTGCAGGTGTTCACGCTCCTGGCGTGCCGTCAGAGGAGGAGCGGGATGGTCGGCGTGCCGGTCACCGCTTCCCGCAACGTCGAAAAGATCGCGGCGAGGTTCGGGATGGACGTGGTCCGGACGCGGACGCTGCCGCGCTCGCTCATGGAAACGGCCGCCCGGGAGGCGGTGGTGTTCGTCGGCGACGGAAGCGGCGGGTACGTCTTCCCCCGGTTTCAGCCCGCTTTCGACGGCATGTTCGGGATCGTCAAACTGATGGAGCTGCTGGCGGGCGAGGACCGCACGCTCTCCGACATCCTGCGGGAGGTGCCCCCCACGGCGTTCGTCCAGAAGAAGATCCCCTGCGCCTGGGAGCACAAGGGAGCCCTGATGCGGCTCCTGGCGACCCATGCCAAGGGAAAGCCGAGCCAATTCATCGACGGCGTGAAGATCTTTCACGGCGAGGACTGGGTGCTCATCTATCCCAGTCAGGACGAGGCCTACTTCCACCTGTGCGTGGAGGCGGAAGACCGGCGCGCCGCCGAGGATCTTGCCGCGCACTATACGGAACTCTTCTCCTCCTGGAGCAGGAAACAGTGAGCGGCGGGGAATCGTTCCGCGTCCACGGCCTCGAGGTCGGGCCGCTGGCGGTGAACTGCTACATCGTCCAGCACGTCCCGTCGCGCAAGGCGGTCGTGATCGATCCGGGGGACGACGGGGAGGCGATACTCGGCCAGATCGGCCGGCTCGGCTGCGAGGTGGACAAGATCCTGCTGACGCACGGCCATTTCGACCACGTGGGCGCGGTCGGGCATCTCCGCAAAAAATCGGACGCGAAGGTGTATATCCACGCCGACGACGTCGAGAGGATGAAAAGCGCCCGCCGCCAGGGGCTGATGTTCGGACTGTCGATACCGGACGCGCCGCCGCCGGACGTCCTCGTGGGGGAGGGGGACCGCGTCCCGTTCGCGGACCGGGAGTTCCTGGTGGCGCACACGCCCGGGCACACGCCGGGCTGCGTATCCTACATAATGGGAAATATGGCGTTCGTCGGCGACCTGATCTTCGCCGGCTCGATCGGAAGAACGGACCTGCCCGGGGGCGACACCGAAACGTTGCTCCGGGCCGTTCGGGAAAAGATCTTCGTGCTTCCCGACGAGACCGTGCTGTTTCCTGGGCACGGGCCGGCCTCGACGGTCGGCGAGGAAAAACGATCCAATCCATTCTTCACGGGGGGATGGTAAATGGGCATTTTCTCGGGCAAGGAGGTGCTCCTGGGGGTGACGGGGGGGATCGCCGCCTACAAGTCCTGCGAGATCGTCCGGGAGCTCCGCAAAAAGCAGGCGAACGTCCACGTGGTCCTCACGGCGTCGGGGGCCCAGTTCCTCACGCCGCTGACCCTGCAGACCCTTTCGAAAAACCCGGTGGCGACGGACCTGTTCAACCTCATTTCCGAGTCGGAGATCGGGCATATCTCGCTGGCACAGCGCGCCCACCTGCTGCTGATCGCACCGGCGACGGCGAACATCATCGGCAAGATCCGGGCGGGGATCGCGGACGACATGCTCTCGACGGTCGTGATGGCGTCGAACGCACCGGTGCTGATCGCCCCTGCGATGAACACGCAGATGTACGCCTCCGCGGCGGTCCGGGAAAACATCGAGGCGCTGCGGGGTCGCGGGTTTCATTTCGTGGAGCCGGATGAAGGCGAGCTCGCATGCGGCACGGTGGGGCCCGGTCGGCTTGCGGACGTGGAGAAGATCCTGGAAATGGCGCGGATCCTCCTGACGGAGAAGCCCCTGGAGGGGAAGCGGGTGGTCGTGAGCGCGGGACCGACGGCGGAGCCGCTGGACCCCGTCCGCTTTCTCTCGAACCGTGCCTCGGGCAAGATGGGATTCGCGATGGCCCGCGCCGCCCGCCGGCTCGGGGCCCGGGTGACGCTGGTGTCCGGGCCCACGGCCCTGCCGGATCCGTTCTTCCTTACGACCGTCCACGTCCGGACGGCGGAGGAAATGTTCGCCGCGGTCTCCGCTGCCGCCAGGGACGCCGACGTCGTCGTGATGTGCGCCGCGGTCGCCGATTTCCAGGCGAAGGAGGTCGCGCCCGGAAAGTTCCGGAAGGAAAGCTTCGACTACCGGGTGGAGCTCGCTCCCACGGTGGATATCCTGGAAACCCTGGGGAAGGAGAAGGGGAGCCGGGTTCTCGTCGGGTTCGCGGCGGAGACCGACGATCTCGAAAGGAAGGCGATCGAAAAAATGCGGCGGAAGAACCTGGACGCAATCGTGGCCAACGACGTCTCCCGGACCGACATCGGCTTCGAATCGGACAACAACGAAGTCCGGATCTTCTTCCCGGACGGCGACGTCCGGGAGCTCCCGCTGGCCACCAAGGACGGGATCGCGGTCGGGGTATGGCTCGCGCTGAACGGAAAGCTGCTGCGGCGATGACGGAACGCCCTTCCTCCAGGAGGGTCGCCGCCTACCTGCGGGAGATCGGGATCGATTACCTGTTGGTTCCCCGGCGCGCCGGTGCGACGCCTCGCGCCGCGCCGCCGCCGGCCCCCGCGGTTGCGGATGCCGGCGGGCGGGAAACCTTGGAGGACATCCGGAAGGAACTGCTGGAATGCCGCGGGTGCCCGCTGTGCGCCGGCCGCCGGACCATCGTCTTCGGGGTGGGCAACCCCCGCGCCCGCCTGATGTTCGTGGGCGAGGGGCCCGGGGCGGAGGAAGACCGGCAGGGTGAGCCGTTCGTGGGCGCGGCCGGCAAGCGGCTCAACCAGTGGATCGCCCGCCTCGGTATCCGGCGCGAGGACGTCTACATCGCCAACGTCGTCAAATGCCGTCCACCGGAGAACCGGGCCCCGCTCCCGGAGGAAGCCGCATCCTGCATGCCGTACCTCAAGCGGCAGATCCGGGCGATCCGGCCGGAAGTGATCTGCACGCTGGGAGCCGTGGCCCTTCAGTGCCTGGTCGGGACCGGCGAGAAGATCACGCGGGTGCGGGGCACGTGGCGGGAGGTGGAAGGCATCCCCGTCCTCCCTACCTATCATCCCGCGTTCATCCTCCGCAACCAGGCCCGGGAAACGGAGGTGTTCTCCGATTTCGACCTCCTCGCGGAGCGGCTCCATCTCAGGTGATATGCGCGGTCCGCTGCCGTCGGTGGGGGTGAGCCGGAAGGGGGAGGAGCGGCTTCGCTCCGGCCACGTCTGGGTCTTCGGGGACGACCTCCGGGAGATCCCCTTGGAACTGCCGCCGGGTTCGTGGGTGCGCATCCGGTCCCGCGCCGGAGAATTCCTGGGGACGGGCACCTTGAATCTTGCGAGCCGCATCGCACTGCGGCTGGTTTCCAGGGCGGAAGCGCTCCCCGACGGGGCGTTCCTGCGCTCCAGGCTCGAGGAGGCGTGGAAGCGCAGGGTCGAGGCGAATCTGGGAAAGGAGAGCGCCGTTCGCCTCGTTTACTCGGAGGGGGATTTCCTGCCGG
>JBLNFH010000025.1:0-5711 GCA_050263475.1 Deltaproteobacteria bacterium | reverse complement strand
ATCCGGATCGTCCTCCCTACCAGGCCCACCGCCTCGTCGCCGGCGTGGATGGAAAGCTCGCTCCACGACTGGAAGTCGAACATCTCGTAGCTGGAATTGATCGCCTTCGCGAGGCCGGAGTACAGAAGGCAGAAGCCGCGCCGCACGTTCGTGACGTGGACGGGGAAGAACGCGCGGTTGAGGACCAGCACGCCGGAATTCAGCATGTCCCCTTATACAATGCCGGAAGGACACTCCTCAACATGAAACTTGGGCCGCTCCGGTCACTTCCCCTTCGCCGCGACGGCGAGGAGCGCCGCCGCCAGCCCGGGCAGCTCCCCGTCCCGGACGGTCCGCATGTCGAGGAGCAGCTTCCCCTTGCCGATCCGTGCCACCACCGGGGGATCCCCCAGCCGCAGCCTTTCCTCCAATTCCTCGACGCGCACGTCCGGGTGGGAAACGGCGACGCAGGACGTGGGGATCCGGACTTCCGGCATCGCCCCCCCGCCCGGCGAAGAGCGACCGGGCTCCACGGAGAGCGCCAGTCCCGCGCCTCTCCCCGTCCCGACCCTCCGGACGAGCTTCCGCGCGCGCGCGCGCACGGAACCTTCCTCCTCCGCGATCATCGACAGCACGGGGATGCGCGCCAGCGCCCTGCGCTCGTCGGCATAGAGCCTCAATGTGGCCTCCAGCGCCGCCAGGCACAGCTTGTCGATCCGGAGGGCGCGGGAAAGCGGGTGCTTCTTCAGCGGATCGACGATGGACCTTCGGCCCGCGATGATCCCCGCCTGGGGACCCCCGAGAAGCTTGTCCCCGCTGACCGTGACGACACCTGGACCCTGCCGGAGGGCCTGACGGATCGTGGGCGTCCCCGGGATGCCGGCGGCGGAAAAATCGAAGACGGCCCCCGAGCCCAGGTCCTCCATCACGGGAATCCCCAGCCGGTCGCCGAGCACGGAAAGCTCGGCGGCGGTTACCTCCTCGGTGAAGCCGGAAATGGTGAAATTGGAGCGGTGGACCTTCAGGAACAGCGCGGTGCGCCCGGTGACGGCCTTCTCGTAGTCCGCAAGCCGCGTCCGATTCGTGGTGCCCACCTCGACGAGCGCCGCGCCGCTTTCGGCCAGGATGTCGGGGATCCGGAACGATCCGCCGATTTCCACCAGCTCCCCGCGGCTGACGAGCACGTCCCTGCCGCGAGCCAGCCCGGCCAGGCACAGGAGCACCGCCGCCGCATTGTTGTTGACGACATGCGCCGACTCGGCTCCCGTCAGCGCCCGGATCCGCTCCTCGACGTGAAGGAGGCGCGAGGAGCGGCTCCCCGCCGCCAGGTCGAACTCCAGGTTGGAATAGCCGGAGGCCTCGGAAACCGCCCGGACCGCCTCCTCGGAAAGCGGCGCCCGTCCGAGGTTGGTGTGGATGACGATCCCGGTGGCATTGATCACCCGCCGCAGCGACGGCGCCTCTCCCCCGGCGATCTCGGCAGGCAGGCGGAACAGCAACAGGCTCGTCCATTCCTCGCGGGTCCGGAGGCTCCCCGCACCTCCCCCGGCCGCCTCGCGGCGGAACGCGAGGAGCACCCTGCGAACGGCGTCCACGACCACCGCCCGGGGGGACCGTTCGAGGATCAGCCGGATTTCCCCGGATGCCATCAGGGAGGCGACGGAAGGAAGATTGCGCAGGGGCTGCGGATCGGGCATCTGGGTGCCCCGGTCTACTCCTTCGCCAGTTCCCGGAGGAGGACCTTCTTTCCGTATTGGGCGTTCTTGATCACGAGAGACTCCGCAAGGTCGGCATCCCGCTTCCGGAACGCGTCGATGATCTCCCGGTGCTGCCGGATGGAACCCTCGATCCTCCCCCGCATTGCGAGAATCAGCCGGAACCGCTGGAACTGCATCACCATGTTCTGGACGATGGAGTAGAGCTTCTCGTTGCCGCACGACTTGAGGAAGATCTCGTGGAATTCGTTGTGCAGCGAGAGGACCTTCCGGAGGTCCTTCTTCGTGGAGGCCATCTCCATCTGGCGGTTCACCGCCTCCATCTTCGTCAACTCCTTCTCCGTGAGAACCTTCGCGGCGCACCGTGCCGCGTACCCCTCGAGCACCATCTTCAGGTCGTAGAAGTCGGAGATGTCCTTCGCCGAAAGGGAGGCGACGATCGCCCCCTTGCGGGGAATGACCGTGATGAACCCCTCCGATTCCAGCTGCCGGAACGCCTCCCGGATCGGGGTGCGGCTGATGCCGAAGCGGTCGGCCAGCTCCGGCTCCGCGACCCGGGCGCCGGCCGGTATCTGGCCGTTGACGATCGCATTGCGGACCGTTTCCACGATCTTTTCCCTAAGCGTCAAGTGATTATCGATCTGGATTTTCAGTTTTTCCAGCAACCCTGCCCCCGACTGCATCGATTTTGCCGCATAATGTATGCAGTATACACGCGTATGTCAAGGACTTTCCAGCTTGCCCGCAAAGTATTGCTCCGGATGGCGCAATCGGATATGGTTTGCTGATGCAGGCCCCGGGCTGGACCATCCACGCAACGGTCCCCTATTCCATGCTGGAGGATCCGGAGACCGTCCGTCTCCTCGCGGAGAACGGCGTGGGGCCCGAGATCTATTTCCCCGCGACCGTGCTCGACACCCTTTCGCCCAGGCGCGCCGAGGCCGCGGCGACCTCCCTGTCGGCAGTCGGAGTCGCCAGCGCCACCTTCCACGCCCCCTTCGAAGACCTCTGGCCCGGAGCGCGCGACGAGGAAGCACGCAGGCACGCGGTGCGACGACTGCGGCAGGCGATCGCCCTCGCTCCCGTCTTCCGTCCGAAGGGAATCGTCATGCACGGGGGGTACTACGGCTGGATCTTCGATTTCGAACCCGACAAATGGTTCGAGGCCGCGCTCCGGACGTTCGGGGAAGCCCTCGAGGACGCGGAGAAGAAGGGGGTCGATCTCTTCCTCGAAAACGTCTTCGACGAGTCTCCCGATCACCTGCTCCGCATGAAGAACGCCCTCGGGTCGAAGCGGCTGGGATTCTGCTTCGACGCCGGCCACGCCACCCTTTTCTCGGAGCTTCCCGTCCACAAGTGGCTGGAGGCGTTCGGCACGGACCTGCGCGAATTGCACCTCCACGACAACCGCGGCCGCCGGGACGACCATCTTCCCGTGGGAGAGGGGACCATCAATCTCCTGGGAGTCCTGCAGGCGGCGATCGATGCCGGCGCTTCCCCCATCCTCACCCTGGAGGCGCACCGGAGGGAGCATTTCCATCGGGGACTGGCGGCCCTCCGGGCGCTCCTGGCCGGCTCCCGCCGGTAGGCCGTTCCCTTCAGCGCAGGTCCTGGAGCGACCGGTCCAGAAACGCGATCGCATCCGAGCGGGAGCCGTTTTTCCGGATCCCGGCGAACACGGACGCCTCCTGCGGGTCGCCGTCAAGATCGGAGCGCAGGGACTGGAAAAACATCCGCCCGACGTTCGGATCGTAATGGCGGTGGAGGCAGGACCGGATCTCCCCCAGCGCCGCCACCAGGGGCAGGCTGTTCCGGTAGGGGCGGTCGGACACCATCGCGTCGAATGCGTCCGCCAGCGCGATGATTCGCGCCCCCATCGAGATCTCGTGCTCCCGCTTCCCGTTCGGATAGCCCGTGCCGTCCAGCCATTCGTGGTGGTCCCTCGCCAACTGGGGGATATCCGGATAGGGAAACCGGATCTCGGACAGGATCTCGAAGCTCGTCTGCGGGTGTCTCCGGATCTCGCGGGTTTCATCGACCGTCAGGGATGACGGCTTCGTGAGAATGGAATGGGAAGTCCCGATCTTTCCCACGTCGTGGAGGATGGACGCGATGTGAATCGCCTGCACCTCCTTCTCCGGTAGCTCGAGCCGCTTCGCGATCGACACCGATATCCTCGCCACGCGCTCGGAATGCCCGCGCGTATACGGGTCCTTCGCCTCGACCGCCGTGGCCAGGGCGCGGATGGTATCGAAGTAGATCTCGCGCATCCCGCCCAGCAGCCGCTCGTTCTCCCCGACCTTCAGCCGGAGGGCCTCGTTCAGGCGGAAGATGTCGGACACCACCCGGTGGTTGGAAATGTGCGAGGACAGGATGGAAGTCATGACGTTCAGGGTTTCCCGTTGACCGGGGGTGGGTGCCCCGTCGACAAGCGTGGGGCCCAGCGCCAGGAACCCGAGGGAGCCGTTCCGCGTTCCCAGGGGGCAGAAAAAATCCACCACGAAGGCCGGCACGGCCCGCTCGATCGTCGCGACCGCCTTCCGGACCGGCCCGGAAACATCGCGCCGCCCCATCCAGACCGTCTGGCTCGAGCGCCTGAGGGTCGCCACAAGCTCCCGCGAGGTTTCCAGCGGGGGGATGCCCGGCGGAAGGCCGCGGGAGACGCATGCCCGGTACTCGCCTTCCTCCTCGAGGAACAGGGCCCCTTTCGCGATCGAATTGGTCCCCAGGATCATCATGAGGGCAAGGCGAAGGGACTCGTCGAAGTCGCGCGCCCGAGCGAGGCAGAGCGTGAAATCCCGCAGCGCCTTGAGCTTGAACGCCTCCTGCCTCCCCGCGGGAACGCGGTCCCCGTCGAAGTGCGCGGACTCAGGCGGATTGGCGGAAATATCCAAGGGCTTCCTCCTCCCGTTCGAATGCCCGTACGTACCGGGCGACGCCGGTCATCTGGAACAGCTCCCGGTTGATCCTGCTCAAGGCGCAGAACGCCAGGATCCCGTTGCGCTCCATGATCTTTTCCACGATGTCGATGATGATCGAGATCCCGATGCTGTTGATCAGGCGCGTCCCCTCGAAGTTGAGGAGGAGCTTCCGGCCTCCCGCGTCGAGGGACTCCAGCACCACCCGCTCCACCTCCTCCGCCATGAGGCTGTTCAGGTAGCCGTCGATGTACACCACGAATACGTCTTCCGCGCAGCGCGTCCGGACCGTCAGGTAGCTCACGTTGTCCTCATTCGGGATCCGGGGATCCCGCTCCTTCGCTCGCCGGCCCGGATCCCAGGTACTTCACCATCCGCACGGTGGTTCCCCGGTCCCCCGTCGAGATCTCCACGTCGTCCACCAGTTCGCGGATGAGCTTGAGGCCCCACCCGCGGTTGCGCTTCGATTCCTCCCCGCCTCCGCCCCCGCGAAACCCTTTTCCTTCATCCTGGACGAACAGCTCGATCTTCTCCGGGGACAGAAGGTACCGAAGCCTCACCTTGCCCGATTCCGCCCCGCTGTGCTCGAAGGCGTTGATGCACGCCTCGATGAGCGCCATCTTGATGCGGTCCACCGTGTCCTTGTCCAGCGAGGCGTACGCGGCCACCTCCTCCGCCACGCGGGCGGCGACGACCTCGGTGTCCGCCTTCATCGGCAGGACCAGCTCGAACTCCAGCGGCTCCGTCCCCGGCGGGGGTTCGCCGGCCCTGCGCTCCTCTGCCGAAACGACGAGCTCTTCCATACCGAACAGGTTCAGAAAGAGGCGCATCTGGGAACGGTGCGTCAACAGGATCTCGTAACGCTCCACGCGTTCGAGGACGGCGGGGTCGACGGCCCCTTCGAACAGGATCCATTTGCGCAGCTGCCCGGGCCTCAGCCTCTTTTCCAGGGACAGCAGCCGGCAACGGTTCTCGAAATGCTCCACCGTGTTGGCGGTGAGCGTCTTTTCCGTCGAAACCTCCACCGCCCAGATCACGAGGTTCTCCTCGGAAAACTCCGCGTCGAGGAAGCCGTAGGCCACGAGATCGAAGTCGAACC
>JBLNFH010000024.1:0-2805 GCA_050263475.1 Deltaproteobacteria bacterium | reverse complement strand
AAAACATTCTTGATAAACGGGCGTTTAAAATTATTTCGACGCTGGACCAGTATTTGCTTTTACTTCCGTACAGGCAATACACCTCGGAAGGGGTCCGATGAAAGCGACCGGCTTGGGATTGTTCCTCATGGCTTTATTCTGGGTCGTTCCCGCTCCGGCCGATTGCTCCTACACCTATACCGATATCCATCCCCCCGGCTGGACCGATTCGCACGCCGCGTGCGTCAACGGGTCCGGAGAGGTGGTCGGTTACGGGACCGCGGGATCCGGGGAACGAGGGTTCTTGTGGAAATCCGGTGCCTTCTCGGAGATCCTTCCCCCGGGAGCGAGCTCCGCCCGGGCTACGTGGATCAACAGCCGTGGGGAAGTTACGGGCACCGCGGACATCGGGGGAATTCGCCGTGCATTCCTGTTTCGCAACGGGGTGTACCTGGATCCGACGCCGGGGTGGGCGTTTTCCGAGGCGGCCCACGTCGCCGAGGACGGGGCGGTGGGCGGCACGGGAGAGTTCGGGGCCTACATCTCCCGCAATGGGGTGACGGAGCTTCTGCCGGGTTTCACGAAGGTGGTCGGCGCGAACCTCTCCGGGCAGGTCCTGGGCAGCGCGGAGAACACCGTGCGCTTGTTCTTCCCCGGGGTGGGATACATAACGATCAGCCCTCCGGGAACAAACGTCGCGGTGCCGGGGGGGCTGAACGATGCCGGGCTGGCGGCGGTTTCCTCCCGCGAGGCCAGCACCGAGAAGGGGTTCGTGTATTCCGGCGGCTTCTTCGTCTTCATGACGCCTCCGGGATGGTCGTCCTCCAACGCGATGGCGATCAACAATACTGCGCAGGTGGTGGGATACGGCCTCTCCCCCGCGGGGCGCCGCAGTTTCCTGCGCACCGGATCCGTTTACCAGGAGATTTCCTTCCCCGGGTGGGAGACGACGGAGGCGGTATCCGTGAACGATCCGGGGCAGGTGGCCGGGTCGGGGGAAACGGCGACGGGCGAACGGCACGCGTTCGTGGCCTCTCCCGTGGTTTCCACCGGAACCGGGGAGGCTGCGGGTCCCGTATCCGGCGATGCGGCCGGGGGGGGCGGATGCTCCATGGCGTCCACCGTGTCCGTCGCGCCGGGCCCGACGCCCTGGGCGAACCTGATCGTGCTCTTCCTGCCGCTGCTCTTCCCGCTCTTCACCCGTCGCTTCCGCCAGTAACCGTGCCTCACGTCGCAGGCGCGTAGAGCTCCCGGGCGATCCGTTCCGCGGTGAGCCGAGACTGCAGGACGCAGTCGTTCAGGGCGATCCCACGGTAGGCGTTGCTGTTCAGGTAGAGCCCCGGGAATTCCGCGAGCCGGCCGTCGATGCGCTCCAGAACCTTGCCGTGGCCCACCAGGTATTGGGGGATCCCCTTCTCGTGGAAGAACGCGCGGGATAGCACCGGGGAGGCCGTGATCCCCATCGTCGCCGCGATCTCCTGGAGCGTGAGGCCGATGAGCGCATCGGAGGGCAGCGAGGCGAGCTCGGGATTGCGGACGCCCCCGACGATCGCGCGGATCAGGGCCTTGCCGGCCGGCGCCCGGTTCGGGAAGACGCTGGAATCCCACAACGCCCCCAGGATCTTCCGTTTCTCCTGCCGGGGGATGAGGAAGCCGAAGCCGTCCAGGGGATTGCCCAACCCGTCCTGCTCGTACCCCAGTGCCACGACAGAAACCGGAGAGTAGGGGATGGCGGACAGGGCTTCCGACATCTGCGGGTCGAGCGCGGCCAGTGCGCCGGAGGCGGCGTACGCCGGGACCGCCAGCACCAGAGCGTCCGTGTCGATCTCGCCCCGCTGGCCCCCCTCGGCCAGCGAGAGGAGGAACCTGCCGTCGCGCCGCCTCACGCTCTCGACGGCGACGGTGGTGTGCAGCCCCTCCGAGAGCCGTTCCGCCAGGACGTCGGTGAGCGTCTGCACGCCGGCGTCGAACGACATGAGGATCCCGCCCGGCCCCGCGGACATCTCGCGCTTCTCCCCGGCCTTTTGGCGCTCCTTCCGGAGGGAGAGCATTCCCTTCACGAGCCCGCCGTACTTGCGCTCGAGGTCGTAGACGAGGGGGAAGCAGCTGCGCAGCGACATCTTGTCGGGGTCCCCCGCGTAGATCCCCGTGACCATCGGGTCGAGCAGCTTCTCCAGCGCCTCGGCCCCCAGTCTCCGGCGGGCGAAGTCGCCGAGCGACTCGTCGACCCCCGGGGGCGGCCCCTGAGCGAACGGCTCCCAAAGGATCCGTAGGCGACCGGCCAAGGACAGCAGGTTGGAGGAGAAGAACGCCTGCGGCGTTTCCGGGAGCCGGCAGAGCCGGCCCCCCGAAAAGATGAACCGCTTCCGGGCCAGGTCGGAGGAGGGCGCCAGTCTCCCCTCGATCCCCAGGTCCCGCGCCAGTTCGAGGGAATACGGCTTGTTGGTCAAGAACCCGTTGGGCCCCCACTCCAGGTTGAATCCGCTGTCCCGGATGGTGCGCATCTTGCCGCCCGGCGCCTTCTCCGCCTCGAAGATGAGAATCTCGGCCTCCCTGCCCGCGGTGGAGAGAACCTTCACCAGGTAATGGGCCGTGCACAGCCCGGAGATTCCCGCCCCGACGATAACGATCCGCGGCATCACGCCACCTCCGCCATCACGATCTCTTTCAGCGCCCGGATGAAAGCGGGCGAGTCGTTCAGCGCCGGCACCCTCAGGAACGCGGCGATCCCCGCCTCGAGGGCGGTGGCCTTGAGCCGGATGTCCAGCTCGTGCAGCGTCTCGATGTGATCGGAGACGAAGCTCACCGGGACGACGACCAGGGTCT
>JBLNFH010000023.1:0-4245 GCA_050263475.1 Deltaproteobacteria bacterium | reverse complement strand
AGCGATTGGAGGAAAACGCCGGGGCCCTGGAGGTGGTGCTGGCTCCGGAAGAGCTCGCCCGGATCGACGCAGCGTTTCCCGTCGGGGCCGCGAAGGGATCGCGCTACCCGGAGCCCGCGATGAAGGCCGTGCATCGATAAAAGCCTCCCGGAGGGGGAGAGGGGACCGATTTGCACCAAGCCATTCCCTAACGGAATGGTTTCGTTTACTATCTTCGGGAACCCCGTCGATCCCTCTGCGAATCGAACCCCTCTCCGGGAGGCGTTATGCCGCGGCGCGACGATATCCAGAAGATCCTGATCATCGGGTCCGGACCGATCATCATCGGCCAGGCTTGCGAGTTCGATTATTCCGGGACGCAGGCGTGCAAGGCCCTCAAGAAGCTCGGCTACGGCATCGTCCTGGTCAACTCCAACCCGGCAACCATCATGACCGACCCGACGATGGCGGATGTGACCTACATCGAGCCGTTGAACGTCGCTTCCCTCACCGAGATCATCGAGAAGGAGCGGCCCGATGCGCTGCTTCCCAATCTGGGCGGGCAGACGGGCCTGAACCTTTCCTCCGCGCTGGCGCGCGAAGGCGTGCTTGACAAGTACGGGGTCAAGGTCATCGGCGTCAACATCGACGCGATCCAGCGCGGCGAGGATCGCCAGGAGTTCAAGAGCACGATGTCCCGCCTGGGGCTCGAGATGCCGCGCAGCGACATCGCGCACAGCCTGGAGGAGGCGGAAGCCGTCGTCCGGCGGATCGGATTTCCCGTCGTGATCCGGCCCGCCTACACGCTCGGGGGGACCGGCGGCGGCTTCGCGTACAACGTCGAGGAATTCCGCACGATCGTGGCCCGCGGGCTCTCGATGAGCCTTGTCGGGCAGGTCCTCGTGGAGGAGTCCGTCCTGGGGTGGGAGGAGCTCGAGCTCGAGGTCGTCCGGGACGCCAAGGGGCAGAAGATCACGGTCTGCTTCATCGAGAACGTGGACGCCATGGGGGTGCACACGGGGGACTCCTACTGCACCGCGCCGATGCTCACCATCGCGCCGGAGCTCCAGGAGCGGCTCCAGAAACACTCCTACGACATCGTCGACGCCATCGGCGTGATCGGGGGGACGAACGTCCAGTTCGCCCACGATCCGGCGACCGGCCGGGTGGTGATCATCGAGATCAATCCAAGGACCTCCCGTTCGTCCGCCCTGGCCTCCAAGGCGACCGGATTCCCGATCGCTTTCGTGTCCTCGCTGCTTGCCTGCGGGCTGACGCTCGACGAAATCCCCTACTGGCGCGAGGGGACCCTCGAGAAGTACACCCCGTGGGGGGACTACGTCGTCGTCAAGTTCGCCCGCTGGGCCTTCGAGAAGTTCAAGGGCGTGCAGGACAAGCTGGGGACGCAGATGCGGGCCGTGGGCGAAGTGATGAGCATCGGGAAGACCTACAAAGAGGCGTTCCAGAAGTCGATCCGCTCCCTGGAGATCGGCCGGTACGGCATGGGCTTCGCCAGGGACTTCCACAGCAAGCCGGTTGCCGAGCTCATGAGTATGCTCGCCGAACCGTCGAGCGAGCGCCAGTTCCTGATGTACGAGGCGATCCGCAAGGGCGCCACGACGGAGGAGCTCCACGCAAAGACGCACATCAAGCCCTGGTTCATCGAGCAGATGAGGGAGCTCGTCGCGCTCGAGGAGCGGATGCTCGAGTACAAGGGACGCCGTCTGCCGGACGACCTCCTGATCCAGGCGAAGAAGGACGGCTTCGCGGACAGGTACCTGGCCATGATCCTCGGGGTGCCCGAGGAGGAGATCCGGCGGCGCAGGACCGCCCTGGGCATCGTCGAGGCGTGGGATGCCGTGCCGGTGAGCGGGGTGGAGAACGCCGCCTATTACTACTCGACCTACAACGGCCCCGACCGGGTCGAAACGAGCGGACGGCGCAAGGTTCTCGTCCTCGGGGGAGGGCCGAACCGGATCGGCCAGGGGATCGAGTTCGACTACTGCTGCGTCCATGCGGCGTACGCCCTGCGCGCCGCCGGATACGAGTCGATCATGATCAACTGCAACCCGGAGACCGTGTCGACCGACTACGACACCTCCGACAAGCTCTACTTCGAGCCGCTCACGGTCGAGGACGTTCTCGCCATCTACGAGAAGGAGAAACCCGAGGGGGCCATCGTGCAGTTCGGGGGGCAGACTCCCCTGAACATCGCCGCGGAGCTGGAAGCGGCCGGGGTCCGGATCTTCGGGACGAAGCCGGCCATGATCGATCTGGCGGAGGACCGCGACCGGTTCCGGAAGATCATGGCGAGCCTCGGGATCCCCCAGCCGGAATCGGGGATGGCGAGCACGCTGGAGGAGGCGGTCGCGATCGCCGCCCGGATCGGCTACCCGCTGATGGTCCGGCCCTCCTATGTCCTGGGCGGACGGGCCATGGAGAAGGTCCACGACGAGGAGATGCTGCGGGAATACGTGGCGAAGGCGGTCGAGATCTCCCCCGAGCGCCCCATCCTGATCGACCGTTTCCTGGAGAACGCCATCGAGGCGGAGGCGGACGCCATCGCCGACGGGACCGACGCGTTCGTCCCCGCGGTGATGGAGCACATCGAATTGGCCGGCGTCCATTCCGGGGACTCGGCCTGTTCGATCCCCCCGGTCGGCATTCCCGCGAAGCACATCGACACGATCGAGGAGTACACGCGGAAGATCGCGGTGGCCCTGGGCGTGGTGGGGCTCATGAACATCCAGTACGCCATCGCCGACGACACGGTGTACGTCCTCGAGGCCAACCCCCGGGCGAGCCGCACGGTGCCGCTCGTCAGCAAGGTCTGCAATATCCAGATGGCGCGGCTGGCAACGCAGGTCATGCTCGGGAAGAGCCTGCGCGACCTGTCGCTCTCCCGCCGCCCCCTCCCGCACTTCGGGGTCAAGGAAGCGGTCTTCCCGTTCAACATGTTTCCCGAGGTCGACCCGGTCCTCGGGCCGGAGATGCGCTCCACCGGGGAAGTCCTGGGGATGGCCGAGTCGTACGGGGAGGCCTTCTTCAAGGCGCAGGTCGCGGCCTCGCAGCTGCTGCCGATGAAGGGGACGGTCCTCATCACGGTTTCCGAGCGGGACCGCCTGGGGGCGCTGGAGGCGGCACGGCGCTTCGAGCGACTCGGGTTCTCCATCGTGGCGACCGAAGGGACGAGGAGATTCTTCGCGGAGAACGGCGTCTCGGCCACGGAGATCCTGAAGTTGCACGAGGGGCGTCCCAATATCGCCGACGCGATCCGGAACGGGGAGATCCACCTGGTCGTGAACACGCCGGTGGGAAAGGCCGGCGCCCACGACGACTCCTACATCCGCAAGGCGGCCATCAAGCACAAGGTCCCCTATATCACGACGACGGCCGCGGCGATCGCGACCGCCAAGGGGATCGCCGCGCACCGCGACGGGGGCAACCCCGTGAAAAGCCTACAGCAGTTCCACGCGGGAATCGGCGGCTAGCCCGCGGCCCGTTCCGCTACTTGGAGTGTCCTTTTCCCTTGCCTTTGCCTTTTCCCTGTCCCTTGCCGGAACCGCCGTCGTCGAACCCCTTTTTGAGTTCATGGAACTCTCGCGAGCCGGGCTTGATGCCGAGGTTCTTCGCGATCACGCCCCATCCCTTGCCCTTGTTCGCCTGATACTCGTTCAGGACCACGTCCTGCGGCTGCCGGGCCACTTGCCCCACCCGCATCACCATATAGGCATCTCCCGGCGTCCGGACCTCGGCGATCACCGTTTCCACCTGCGGCAGCGGGATCCCGAATTGCGCCGACAGCCTCACCTTGAAACCGGGAAGGTCCGCCCTGGCCTGCACGTTCAGGTTGGCGATGAAGCTGTCCAGATCGCCGCCGCAGAACCCGGCGGTCGGCTGCATCAGGAGAACCGCCAGCAAAGCACCGACGAGAAACGTTTTCATGCCCGTACCTCCGACGAGTGATGGCTTCTAACGGATCGCAAGGATGGAACTCGTTTCGACTTTGGATGGAGCATAACCCCTCCCTGCCTGGAAGATCAAACGATCGTCACGCGTCCTGAATTCAAATAATGGGTGGTTGATGTATCTGGCATGGATGATGCTTTTTATATTTTTGATGAGGAAAAGAACACAAACATCTTGATAAATAACGAGGTTCGGGTTGGTTCATCGGTTCATGGATATCCGCTTCGAATTCGGTGGCTCCAAAAACGTAATTTCAAAACTGCAAAGGAGGCAGCGATGAAGAGAGCGTTTTGGAAG
>JBLNFH010000022.1:0-2936 GCA_050263475.1 Deltaproteobacteria bacterium | reverse complement strand
AGGGAACACAGTGCTCCGTGACCCAACAGCAGAAAGTCCATGAGGTGGACCCCGGTGGACCTTCCCAGTTCGATCCCCTCCGTCACCACCTTGAGGCAGCGCTCGTGCTGGCCGTTCATGTTGGCGTGGGCGGCTTCCAGCCAATATGCCGTAAGGCGGGGCAGGGAGGAAATTTCCGGTTTCCGGGAAAGCCCTCGCAGGGTGTCGAGGAGGAGTTCCACCTCCTGAAACTCGCCGCTGTGGAAACGATAATATCCGACATTGAGCAGGAGGGTGAATTTCAGGCGGATGTCCCGGGTCGTTCGGGCGAGACTCGCCGCGCGTTCCGCCCACTTCTCCATGTCCACGAAGGAGGGCCGTCTCAGGGCGAGAGCCTTGATCACGGTGCACGTCACCTGGATCTCGACCTCGGGAGACGGGAACTGCTTGTGGGCCCTCAGCAGGCCTTCGAGGGTTGAAAACCAGGGATCGAGCGATTTGAGGCTCCCGGGGCCGTAGACGATCGCATCGACCGCACCCGACCAGGCCAGGAAGGATCCTTCCGGCTCCTTCCGGACCCGGAAACGGCGGAAGGCCTCCTCGAAATCGCGCAGGCTTTCCCCGGGAAAAGACGGCAGCCGGCAGACTCCCGCCCAGTAGAGCAGCCAGGGATTTTCCTCGCGCACTTCCTTCGGAAGGGAGGCGATCCCCTCCGCGAGCGTCCCGCTTCTCCCCTGCCGGACGAGATCCGGCGCCCGTTTCAGGAGAATCCTGGTCACCCCATCCCAATTTCCCAATCCCCGGAAAATCTCCGAGGCTTCCTCGTCATGGCCGGATTCGGCAAGGATCCCGGCGGCCCGTCCACGGAGGCGCAGCAGGTAGTTCGGCGAGAACACGTCCCCCGCGCGGGAGAGAAGAAAATCACGGAACAGGGGATGGAATTCGTAGACCGGCTCGGCCTCCCGGTGCACCTCGGTGAAGTAATTGCGGCGGTTCAGCTGGAACAGGATCGCTCCGGCCCGGCGCTCCCCCGTGATCCTTTCCGCCATCCGCGCGGTCATCTTCGGCAGGAAGGCGCTCTTCAGCAGGAAGCTCCGTGCCTCCTCCTCGAGCCCCTCGAAAATCTCCCCGGCGAAATACTCGAACACCTCCTCGGGTGCGTGCTCCGACAACCTTTGGGTCTTCAGGGCTTCGCCCGACGACGTATCCAGCAGGAGCACCAGCCCCGCGACCCACCCGTCCGATCGTTTCTGCAGGTACCGGAACTCCCCGGCGCTTCGTTTTTGCTTCCCGCGCAGCCGGGCAATCCCCCTCGTTTCCCCGGAATCCAGCCGGAGATCCTTCCAACCGACAAGCTCCATCTGCTTGTGGACCCGCTTCCGGGCAAACGGGGGGGGAGGCCCGGATCGACCGATCACGACGGCATTCATTCCCCCGGGCAGGCAGGCCAAACCGTCCCGGATCACCTCGTGGAATCGCGACGGCTCCGGAACCTTCTGGTAGTCGTCGAACACCACGACGGAGCCGGCAACGAGCCGGCCGAAGAGGTTTTCGAAGAATCGCTGCGTGAAGAGGGACAAGCCGGGGAGATATTCGGGAGTCAGGAGGGGAAGCGGCCCCCGTTTCCCCGGAACCGCCCGCCGGGCGGCAAGTCCCATGTAGTAGAAAAACGAGGCGATGTCGTTGTCGCCCTCGTTCACCCGGTACCACAGGCAGGGATTCCCCCGCGTCGAAATGTAGCTGCTGACCAGCGTGGTCTTCCCGCATCCCGGGGGGCCGGAGACCCACACGATCGGACGCTTCCGGGCGCGATCGAGCAGACGGAACAGCCGTTTCCGGGGGAACGCATCGGCAGGAACGGGACGTACGATCTTCGAGAGAGGGGAAGGATTCGAGGTCATATAACCTCAATGGGCATCTTTCAGAGAAACTAAAACCTTGCCCCATGCGAGTCAAGGAGATAAATGCGGCCCTACTTCTTCCCTTTTGCGATCTGCGTCATGATCTCCGCCAATGTCCGGGCAGCCTTCCCCCTTCTTTTCCTTCTGACGGCTCCCCGCTTGCCATCGGGTTCATGCCACGACGTGGTCAAGATTCTCCAGAGGGAATCGGGCCCGAGAAACCGCTTCTTCTCCTCGTTTCCGACCCCCTCCACCACCCCCGCAACCTTTTTCGGGTCCTTCTTGTCCCGCTGGTAGATCCGAACGATATAGGTCTCCACCCGTATCCCCTTCCCCAGGCAGTTCGCACCGCAGGAAACGTACGTCCCTTCGCCGGAAATCGCAGGCATGCCGCCGGCTGTTTTTCGCTAGTTTCTCCGAAGGGAGGTGACAGATGGATTACGGATTCGGAAAATTCCTGAAGAAATAACCGGGCGCAGTTATGTTTTATTTCCCGCCTCGATGCCGCCGGATCATTCCGTCGATCGAGAATCTGCCCGCGCCGGTGAATACCAGCGCGAGAAACGGGATCAGGTAGAGGAGCGCGGGCTCCTTGCTCGCCCAGGACTTCGCCGCGCCCGACATGAACAGCACGTAGGCTTTTTCCATGGTCCATGGATTGGCCGCATGGGCAACAAACGCCGCCACCCCCATCGAAATGACGACCGGTGCCGCGGCGAGGCGCGTGGCCGCCCCGAACGCCACCGCCAGCGCGCAGAGGAATTCCGCCGTCATCACCAGCACCAGGCTCATCCCGCTGCCCAGGCCGATGGGATCGCCGAACTTGGCGAATTCGCCGGCCAACACCATCTGCAGCTTCCCCCATCCATGCGTGACGAGGTATCCGCCGATGCCCAGCCTGAGGATCAGCAGCCCGATCGAAGTCGAAAGATCCTGGCGTCGCGCTTCCATTTCCGCTCCTTTATTTCAGGTTTTCTGTTGAGATGCCTGAACCGGCCGGAAAGGAGCCGCGTTGCCCCCCGGAAAGGGCGGTGAGTGGACACGGCGGCAATGCCG
>JBLNFH010000021.1:0-4282 GCA_050263475.1 Deltaproteobacteria bacterium | reverse complement strand
CGGACCTTTCTCGAGAGCATGTACGTCCAGTACGCGGCGGGGCTTCCGGGCGCTTCGATCGAGGGAGAACGCCTCTACGTGGAGGGCGGGGACGAGGCGCAGGGGGACACGGAGATCTTCTACGAACGGTTCCTTTCCGGGGACGCCGCCCCCTTCGCCATCCCCGCGGAACGGGCAGCCGGGCTGTACGCCCTTCTCTCCTCGGCGGAAGGCGCCTACCACGCCGTCAAGGGGCAGGTCACCGGCCCGGTTTCCTTCGGCCTGACGGTCACCGACCGGAAGAAGAAGCCGATCTTCTACGACCCCGTCGTCCGGGACGTCCTCGTGAAGCACCTCCTGCGCATCGCGCAGTGGCAGGTTTCCGTGCTCTCCCGCCTTTCGCGCACCGTCATCCTCGTCCTGGACGAGCCGTATCTCGCTTCGGTGGGATCCGCCATCGTCTCCCTGGACCGGGAGGAGGTCATCGGCTGCCTCAACGAAATTTTCGACGGGTTGCCCGGGGCGCTGTGCGGCGTCCACTGCTGCGCGAACACCGACTGGGGACTCGTGCTCTCCTCCCGGGCGGGATACCTCTCGTTCGATGCCTACGAGTATGCCGACTCCCTCCTGCTCTACCCCGAGGAAGTGGGGGCGTTTCTGCGCCGCGGGGGAAAACTCGCGTTCGGGATCGTGCCGACGTCGGCCGAGGGGATCCTGCGCGAAACCCCGGAAACCCTGGCGGCGCGGATGGATTCCATCCTCGGGAAATTCGAAAGCCGGGGAATTCCCCGGGAAGCCGTGGTCCGCGCGGCGTTTCTCACCCCCGCGTGCGGGCTGGGCACCCTCCGGGAGGTGGAAGCGGAAGGGGCCGTTCGCCTGACGGGCGATCTGTCCCGCCTGCTGCGGCAACGGTACGGAGGCGCCGGGAAGTGACCCTGATGATCGCCATCGCAGGCAAGGGGGGGGTGGGGAAAACCACGTGCTCGGCGCTGCTGCTGCGCGCCCTGGCCGCGGCGGGCGTCCGGCCCCTCCTTGCGGTCGACGCCGATCCCAACGCCAATCTTCACCTGCTCCTGGGGCTTCCGCAGCCGATGGGGCTGGGGTCGGTCCGGGAGGAAATTCTTGCCGGCGCCGGCGGGGCCACGTCCAAGGAAGCGCTGCTGGAGGCGATGGTCCAGCAGCGGGTAGCGGAAGGAAGGGACGTCGACCTGATCGCGATGGGCCGCGGCGAGGGGCCGGGATGCTACTGCTACGTGAACAGCCTGCTGCGGCGGTCGCTCTCCCGCCTCGCGGGCGGGTACGATGCGGTCGTCGTCGACAACGAGGCCGGCATGGAGCACCTTTCCCGGCGGAACCTGCGTCGGATCGACCACCTGGTGATCGTCGCCGACCCTTCCCCCCGGGGGATCGCGGCGGCGAGCGCCATCCGGGGGCTGGCGGACCAGCTCGCGCTTCCCGTCGGAAACGCCTGGGTGCTCCTCAACCGGCCGTACACCGCCGGCGAGACGGGGGAACCCCCTTCCCTTCCGGCCCCGCTCCTGGCCGCGGTCCCGCACGATCCGGCGCTTCCCGCATGGGAGGCCGCCGGCCGCTCCTTCCTCGACCTGCCGGACAGCGCACCGTCCGCCCTGGCGATTTCCGCGGGGATCCGGGGGATGCTTCGGGAGGGCGCCCGGTGAGGATCCTGTTCTCGGTGCAGGGCAGATACGGGGAGCGGGTGGTCGAAAACGTGCGGAAGAACGGACCGTGCGAATGGGAGTCCGCCGTTCTGCGGCTTCCGGCCCGCCTTCCCATGGTGATCGACGACCCGGAGGAGTTTCTCCCCTCCCCGCTGCCCCCCGCCGACCTGCTCGTCTCCCTTCACGAGACCCCGGGAGCGGCCGAGCTCATCCCCGACATCGCCAGGGGGTGCGGCGCACAGGCCGTGCTGGCTGCGGTGGACGACCGGACCGCCCTTCCCACGGGACTGGAGAACCAGATCCGCAGGCGCCTTACCGCCATGGGGGTGGCGCACGCCTTCCCCCGTCCCCTGTGCGGGTTCGACGGGGGGCCGGACAGCCGCCTATCCGAGTTCGCGGCCCGTTTCGGGCGCCCGAAATTCCGGGTGGAACGGGAAGGAGACCGGGTCGCGTCCGTGGAAGTGCTGCGCGACGCGCCGTGCGGTTCGGCGAAGTTCGTGGCGTCCATCCTGCCCGGGGTCCGGCTCGCCGATGCGCCCGACACCGGTGCGCTGCGGCATCACCACCATCCCTGCCTCGCCTCGATGGAGATCGACCCCGACCTTCAGGACACGATCCTTCACCTGTCCGGCTACATCGTGCGCGCTGCGATCCGCTCGGCGCTCAAGGAATAGGACGGGCCCGGGCTAGAGCGCATCCCCCCGGTACAGGTCGAGGACCTCCCGCACCACGCGCATCAGCGTGGTGGCGCGGTACGGCTTCGGCAGGAACGCGGAGGCCCGGTAGGTATCCCCCGAAGGGTAGCCGCTGGACAGGATGACCTTCGCCTGCGGGTTGAGGTTCCGGATATGCGTCAGGACCTCGGAACCGGACAGGTGCGGCATCGTCAGGTCGAGAATCACGAGATCGAACCGGTTCCGCTGCCGCGTATAGATGTCCACCGCCTCCTGCCCGTCGGCGGCGGTCTCGACCGAGTAGCCGTGGATCTCCAGGATCTGCTGCGCGAAGTTGCGGATCATCTCCTCGTCGTCCACCAGGAGGATCGTTTCCTTTCCGACCCTCTCGCGGACCGCCTCCGGGGGCGGGGGCGGCTCCAGCTGCCGCTCTTCCGCCCGAGGAAGGTACGCGTGAAAGGTCGTCCCTTTCCCCGGCTGGCTCTCCAGGGTGATCCACCCCTCGTGCTGCTTCATGATGCCGTATACCGTGGAGAGCCCGAGCCCCGTACCCCTCCCCAGCATCTTGGTGGTGAAGAACGGCTCGAAGATCCGCCGCTGGACCACCGGGTCCATGCCGGCACCGTTGTCCGAGATCGACAGCGCGATGAATTCCCCCGTGCGCGCGTACGGGTACAGCCTGCAGTACTCGCGGCCGATGGAGACGTTCTCCGTGGCGACCCGGATGCAGTAACCGCCCGGAGGCGCTTCCTCGCGGGGATTCCCTTCCAGGCACTCCATGATCGCGTCACGCCCGTTCACGCAGAGGTTCATCACCACCTGGTGCATCTGGTTGGGATCGGCCTTCGCCAGCCACAGGTTTTCCGGGAAAGAGGACCTCACCTCGATCCGCCGGTCGATGGTCTGGGAAAACAGGGCCACGACTTCCCCCGCAAGCTTGCGGAGGTCGAGAGGCCTGCGTTCCGAGGGGGAGCGCCGGGAGAAATCCAGCAGCTGGCGGACCATGGCGGCGGCGCGCTCGGAGGCCTTGATCGTTTCCTTTACCGGAACCGCCGCGGGAGCCCCGGGAGGGATGTCCATGGCGGCCAGGTCCAGGTTCCCGAGGATCCCGGTCAGGATATTGTTGAAGTCGTGGGCGACCCCTCCCGCGAGCGTGCCCACGGCCTCCATCTTCTGCATCTCGATGATCTGCCGCTCGAGGCGGCGGCTCTCCGTGACGTCGGTGCCCGTGGCGATCACCGAGGTCACTTCCCCCTCCGTATCCCGAAGCGCCACGTGGTTCCAGACCACCAGCCGCTCCTCCCCCGTCCTCGACAGCATCGGGAACTCGAGGTTCGAGGGGACATCGCCTTTCAGCGCCCCGGAAAACGCGCGCTGGTAGGACTCCCGCGCCTGCCCGGAGATCAGCACCCCGTCCATCTCCTTGCCGGCCACTTCCTGCCAGGAATATCCCGTCATCTCCTCGAACTGGCGGTTGACCAGCAGGATCTCTCCCCTGGGTGACAGCTGCGCGACGAGGACCCCGGCGGTGTCCAGGATCTTCGCGGAGAAATCGCGCTCCATGCGCAGGTCCTCCAGCACCCGCTTCCGCTGCGTGATGTCCCGGAGGAGAATCATCCCGAGGGGACCGGTGTATCGGGGCACCCAGGTCGCCTTGCTGTATTCGCGGGCAAGCCACGTCGCGCAGATCTCCCCTTCGAAAGAGGTGCCGTCCTTCCGGAGAATCTCCGCCTCGCATTCGAAGCGGCCCCCCTCCTCGTCCCCGCAGCGCAGGTTCTCCGCCATCTCCGGCTTCCCCCGCGGGTCCTTGAGGATCCGGGCGGGATCCTCCCCCAGGAGCGCGTCCTCGCCGAGGCATCCCAGCATCGACGCGGCCGCGGGGTTGACCCGGACGATCTTTCCTCCCCGGACCAGGATCACCCCGTCCCGCTGCGCCCGGAACAGGTCGTC
>JBLNFH010000020.1:0-6305 GCA_050263475.1 Deltaproteobacteria bacterium | reverse complement strand
AGCCGTCCCAGCCAGGGGATCTTGTCGGAGAGCAGGAAAAGAATGCCCGCCCCGACGAGTACCAGCCCCAGAACGATCAGGATCTTTCCCAGGGGAGCCATCGCCCTGTTTGCCCCCTCCTACTCCCCGAACAGCGTGTCCTGCACCGCGGCCTTCGGGGCGGCGATCCCCAGGTGCCGGTAGGCGGCCGGGGTGGCGACCCTTCCGCGCGGGGTCCGCTTCAGAAATCCCCGCTGGAGCAGGAACGGCTCATAGACGTCCTCGATCGTGTCCCGCTCCTCGCTGATCGAGGCGGAGATCGTCTCCACCCCGACCGGCCCCCCCTGGAACTTTTCCAGGATCACGCGGAGGATCTTCCGGTCCATCACGTCCAGCCCCTCCTTGTCCACTTCCATCCGCAGGAGAGCGTGGTCGGCGATCTTCCGGTCGATCCGCCCGTCCCCCTCCACCTGCGCGAAGTCTCGCACCCGCCTCAGGAGCCGGTTCGCGATGCGCGGGGTGCCGCGCGAGCGGCGCGCGATCTCCCCCGCCCCCTCCTCGTCGATGGGGATGGACAGCGTCCGCGCCGACCTCCGGATCACCTCCTCCAGGTCTTCGGGCCGGTAGAATTCCAGCCGGAAGGCGACGCCGAACCGGTCGCGCAGCGGGGAGGTCAGCAGCCCCGTGCGCGTCGTCGCCCCCACGAGGGTGAACGGGGGAAGGGAAAGCCGGATCGATTTCGCGGACGGCCCCTGTCCCAGGATGATATCGAGGGCGAAATCCTCCATCGCCGAGTAGAGGAGCTCTTCGACGACGCGGCTCAGGCGGTGGATCTCGTCGATGAACAGCACGTCTCCCGGCTCCAGCGCGGTCAGGATGGCGGCGATGTCCCCCTTGCGCTCGATGGCGGGACCCGAGGTCGTCCGGATCCCGACCCCCATCTCGTTGGCGACGATGTGCGCCAGGGTGGTCTTGCCGAGGCCCGGAGGCCCCGATAGGAGCACGTGGTCCAGCGGCTCCTTGCGGTTCCTCGCGGCATCGACGAAGGTCCGAAGGTTCGACACGATCTGCCGCTGCCCGATGAAATCGGCGAGGGTCTTCGGTCGGAGGGACAGGTCGAGCGTCCCGTCTTCGCCGCCGGCCATCGGGTCCACGATGCGATTCTCCATTCGTTCTCTCCGGCGCCTTTCCGGATGTCCCCTGCCGCCCGGGCTAACGCCTCGGGGGCGACAGCTGCTTCAGCGCCCGGCGGACCAGGTCCTCTGCGGGAGGGTCGCCCCCGATCTCCTTGCGCGACCGGGAAACCGCGATCTGCGACTCCGCGCGGGAAAACCCGAGCCCGACGAGGGCCAGGGCGGCCTCGGCCTCCGGCGCCGACGGGGGCGCCTCCCCCTCGATGCCGGCGGCCTGCGACAGCTCGACCGCAACTTTCTTCAGCCGGTCCGGAAGCTCCAGCGCGATCCGCTGCGCCAGCTTCTTCCCGATGCCGGGCACTTTCGTGAAGACGGCGGCGTCTTCGCGGGCGCAGGCGGCGAGCACGCCGGACACCCCCAGCACGGAGAGCACGGACAGCGCCGACTTCGGCCCCACGCCGCTCACGCCGATCGTCGCGAGGAAGATCTCCCGCTCCGTTTCCGATGAGAACCCGTACAGGTCGGCGCCCCCTTCCCGGAAGTGCAGGTGCGTCCGGAGGAGGAGGTTCTCCCCTTCCGGGGGCAGGTCCTTTCGGGTGATGGCGGAGACGTATACGCGGAACCCGATCCCGGCGCACTCCACGACCACAAAATCCTTCCCGCCCCCGGCCATGCGGCCATGCAGGTGGTCCATCATGATTCCGAATCATACCACGATCCCCGGCCGTGTTTGATCGCCTGCGGTCGTACGGGATCCCGATCCGTGAGAGGCCGCGTCATCCGGCCTGCTCCCCAAGGCCGCCCTCGGCCCGAAGCTTCGTTCGAAGGGATTCGATCTCTTTCCATTCGACGCTCGTTTCCGTCTTCAATACCCGGATGCGGGGGTCGTTCCACAAGGAATAGAAATATTCCGTCGCCAGCCGGACGTGGTCGCGTCCCTGAAGGTGCGTCGCCGCCCGCATCCGGTAATACCGGGGATCGTCCACGCCGATCAGGAGATCCTCTTCCCCGATGATGAGCGGAGAGAGGTGGGGAAGCCCTTCATTCAGGGAGAACGCCCGCACCTCGTACCCCTCGGCGTCTTTCCGTTTCTCCAACAACTCCTGGACGCTTTCCAGTCGCTCCTCGTCGGCGATGTTATAGATCTCGAAGACGTTCCACATGCCGGTCCCCGTAGAGGCGACGCATTTGTCGATTTCGCTGTCGAAAAGATCGAACAGCGGATCCGGCTGGGGCGGCCGGGCGATCCGCTTGCCGGAATTGCCGTGCAGCGCTGCGTGGAAAATGCGCCTCCTTCCCTTGCCGCGGACCGAAGCCTTGGCGAGGATCAGGGGGATCTTCGTGTAGACCGATTCCCGATTCGGGTGAACCACGGCTTTCGAGCTTTTGATGCTGTCGTGGATATCGTCCAGCACCTTCGCGCGTTCGGTGACGATGTACACCAGGAGCGCATAGACCAGGATGAGGATCAGGAACGGCTCGAGGTTCTCGACGTGAAACATGTGCGTGAACCTTTCGAGGATCGCGAAAGCGGTCCCGACGGTCGCGAAGAGGACGAAGAACCAGTAACTGAAGAACTTCGAGATCAGGATCCGGAATTTCCTGTATTGGGTCCTAAACGTTACCGGGTCCATGCTCCCCTCCTTAAAAATGGATTCACCCCAGGGAACATCCATGGAATGCGGCGACGATATTGGCTGGGATGAACGGGCGGTGTGCTTTTTATGAAAGACACTTCATGAACGGGGACGGTTCCCGGAAAAATTCCCGGTCCCGTAACCTGGGGAACGGGATGGACGAAAGTGGCCCCGCCTTACGGAATGGTGGAAGCCCCTCGGCGAGATCCCGTGAAGCTACTGCCGGTTGGACTGGTACGTGATGACCAGCTTCGGCCAAAGGTTGGGGTCGGGAAATTCCCGGGAAGCGAAAAAGCGGTTGCTGTCCGCGGTCGCCGAGCCATCGGCGTCGATCGCCATCCCGCGGTTCGTCTCCGGCGCCGCGACCCACTCCTGCACCATCCTCGTTATGTCCCACGTCACCCAGTCGTGTGTTTTGCCCACGATGGCGAACGACTCGGGTGCTGCAAGATTCGCCGCTCCTCCGTCCTTCTCCCCCGACCACGGTTTGACGCCGTCGTAGGTGTTCCAGTTGGCCAAGTCGAGGACGGGATCGACACCCGTCACTTTCGCCACGCTTACCTTGTAGGCATTATCTCCGCCCCCGCTCAACTCGGCAGCGTAGTAGAGACCCAGGGTGGCGCCGGTGACCGTGATGTCGGCGGGCAGGGACGATAAATCCCATTGGATGAATCCCCGGTTCGCCACATTCCGCGCGGGCCAGGTATACGTACCTATAAACGGTTCCTTCGAGTAGATGTCAAGGGAGTACCACCCGAGATTCACATAGGTATCCGTGCAGTTGTCGATGACCACGGTAGCGGCGGGACTCTTCTTGTACGTGACGACCAGCTGCGGACGCGGATAGAGGTCGGGATTTTCCCGGGAAGCGAAAAAGCGGTTGCTGTCGGCGGTCGCCGAGTCATCGGCATCGATCGCCATCCCGCGGTTCGTCTCCGGCGCCGCGATCCACTCCTGCACCATCTTCGTTACGTCCCACGTCACCCAGCCGTGCGTCTTGCTTACAAGGACGGACGACTCGGGCACGGCGAGGTTCGCGGCCCCGCCGTCCCCGCCCGCCGACCACGGGGTGACGCCGTCGTAGGTGTTCCAGTTGGCCAAGTCGAGGACGGGATCGACACCCGTCACCTTCGCCACGCTCACCTTGTAGGAATTATCCCCCCCCCCGCCCTCCTCGGCAGTGTAGTAGAGCCCCAGGGTGGCGCCGGCGATCGAGATGTCGGGGGGAAGGGGAGACAAATCCCATCGGATGAATCCCCGGTTCGCCACATTCCGCGCGGGCCAGGTATACGTCCTGATGAACGGCTCCGTCGAGTAGGTGTCGAGGGATTTCCACCCGGTATTAATGTAGGTGTCCGCGCAGCTGCCGAGGGAAACCGTGAACGTTTCTCCCTCTTCTGCAATCGGCGGGGGATACTGGATCGAACCGGACAGCGAGCTTTCCGTTCCTTTAACGGGTATCGTCGATGTGATCGCATAGAACCCTTGTACGATCTCGGCCAGCGGTAAAACTCCCGTCCACCTCGTGCCGCCGTTGGGAACCGTCGCAAACCATGTCCACGCTTTGTTGTCGTAGGAGTAATAAAGCCTCGTTTCAATGGAGGCCTGCAGGGACAGCGGGATGCTCGTGTTGTCATCGTAGACGGTCGGGTTTTTCCATGACAGGGAATTGTCGGCCCCCGCACAAACGGGGATCACCGCGATCATCGCCAACACCAGGCACACCGTCATCCGCTTCAACTTGTTCCCTCCCATCACCCCTCGCTCCCGTGATTTGGAGTGCCTGTTGAATGTCCAAGGTACGCCGGTGTATTAATCGTCATTGGCAGGGAAGATAGCAAGATTGAAGCCAAACCGGGGCGGTGTCCTTTTCTCGAGAAAATTTTACCGAATCCCCCATCGCCGCACCTCCCTTTACGGTCTCCGGTAGGCTAGAAAATGGGACACGTTCCGATGGTTGCAGGGGACTAAAATTCCACAATCCAAGAAAGGGCCGGAATCCCGGGGTGCCGGGTTCCTCTCCGGCGGATGTCCCTATCTCCCGTCAAAGGGGTGCGACATCTTTTTCACGGGCGGACGAGGGTTGATCTTGAAACCGGCTCAAACCAATGGAGAAATTACGGGAGCGGGTTCCTCGGTAAATTAATGTCCCGCCCCCATCGGTTCGGGGAGGATTGCTTCCCGGCGGCAGGGATAATCACTTCCGGTGGATGAAGATATTCAGGATCCTGCAGATCGAGTCACCGCCCGGCAGAAGGCCATCGCCAGCGCGTCGGAGGCGTCGGGGGGGATCCGCTCGCGGATGCCCAGCAGGCGGCATACCATCCCCTCGACCTGCTCCTTCGGCGCCGCGCCGTAGCCGGTGGCGGCCATCTTGATCTCCCGGGCGCTGTACTCGTAGACGGGGATATCGTGCACGCGGCAGGCGACGATTGCCGCGCCGCGGGCGTGCCCCAGTTTGAGGGCGGACGCCGCGTTCTTGGCGAGGAAAACGTTCTCCACGGCCGCCTCGGTGGGGCGGTGGGCGAGGATCACTTCGGTGAGCCCCTGGTGGATCCGGTGAAGCCGGTCGGGGAAGGACCCCTGTTCTTCGGTGCGGATGACGCCCCAGGCGACGGGCGACAGGTTGGCGCCGTTCACGTCGACCACGCCGTATCCCGTCCGGCGGGAGCCGGGGTCGATTCCCAAAATGCGACGGGATTTCGGGAGCGCCACTATCCCCCGAATGCCTCCATCGCCTCGTCGGAGATGTCGAAGTTCGCCCAGACGTTCTGGACGTCGTCGGATTCCTCGAGGGCGTTCATCATGCGCAGCATCTGCTCCGCCGCCTTGCCTTCCAGGTGGACCGTGGTCTGGGGGACCATCGCCACCTCGGCGGTGCCGATCCTGATCCCCTTGTCCGCCAGCCCCTTCTTGATGTCCTCGAAGACGTCCTGCTCGCACTGGACCTCGTACTCGTGGGACTCGGGATCGCTGGCCACGTCGTCGGCCCCCAGCTCCAGCGCGATCTCGATCAGCTTCTCCTCGTCGACGCCCTCCTTGGGGACGGCGATGGAGCCCTTCTTGCTGAACATCCAGTTGACGCAGCCGGTCTCGCCGAGGCTGCCGTTGTGCTTCGTGAAGATGTGGCGGATGTCGGCGACCGTGCGGTTCTTGTTGTCGGTGAGGACCTTGACCAGCACCGCCACCCCGTTGGGACCGTATCCCTCGTACATGTACTCCTCGTACGTGACCCCTTCCAGGTCCCCGGTGCCCTTCTTGATCGCGCGCTGGATGTTGTCGTTGGGCATGTTGACCGCGCGGGCGGCCAGGATCGCAGCTTTCAACCGCGCGTTTCCCGCCGGGTCGCCCCCGCCGATCCGGGCGGCGGTGATCAGCTCCCGCGTGATCTTGGTGAACGCCTTGCCGCGCTGGGCGTCGGCCTTTCCCTTCTTGTGCTTGATCGAGCTCCATTTATTATGACCACTCATAAGCACTTCACTCCGTGAAATTCACGATAATAACGGGCAAAAGGGTACCACAAAACCGGGTCAAAAAGGACACCCCAAAAACTTTC
>JBLNFH010000019.1:0-9639 GCA_050263475.1 Deltaproteobacteria bacterium | reverse complement strand
CACCAAGATGCACCACCGCTACGAACCGGTCTGGTACTTCCTTCCGATCGTGATCGGCGGCCTCGTTCCCTGGATCGCGTTTCTCAGGCGCGTGATCCGCGCCGTCCGCGCTTCGGCGGGCACCTTCCTCCCCCGGGAGGACCTGGTCTTCCTGCTGTGCTGGATCCTCTTCGTCTTCCTGTTCTTCTCCATGGCCGACTCGAAACTGGTCACGTACATGGCGCCGATCTTCCCGCCGCTGGCCGTGCTGTTCGGGAGGGGGCTGGATCTCTGGGCGGAGCGCGAGGACGGGGCGCAGCGCTGCCGGGGAGCCCTCGCGACAGCGGCGCTGCTCGCGGTCTCGATATTCCTGCTGCCCCAGTTCTCGCGCCATGCGGTCGACCCTTCCGCATGGACGAAAGCCACGGCGCTGCCGATCCTCCTCATCCTCGCCTGGGGGGCGGTTCCGCTCTTTCTCCGGAGGCTCGGGGCCGAACGGGTGATCCTTCTGTCCTTCCTGCTGCTGGCACTCTTCCTTACCTCCCTCAACCGTCCCGCCGCCTTATACCTCGGCGATTACAAGTCGGTGAAGGGACTCGCGCAGGTCATCTCCTCCTCCCTGGAGCCGGGGGACGTCGTAGCCCAGTACGGCACCTACCGGCAGGGGATCCCGTTCTACACGAAGCGCCGGACGGTGCTGGTCAACGAGGTGGGGGAGCTGGAATTCGGGGCCGCGCGGGCGAAGGACCGGGAGGCGTATTTCCTGAACGACGACGGGTTCCGGCGGCTCTGGGAATCGGGCGCGCGGGTCTTCTGCGTGTTCAAGAAAGACGCCATGCCGATGATCCGGGAGAAGTTCCCGGCCCATCGGTTGCTCTACCGGACCGATGAAGGTATCCTCATCGTGAACCGCCCTTGACCCGGACGGGCGGAAGGAGCGCGGGGCCGACCCATTGGAAATCCGGAGAGAGTTTCTCCCCCTTTCCCGGCCGGAGCTGGACGAGGAGGAAATCGATGCCGTCGCGGCCTGCATCCGGTCCGGCTGGATCACCAGCGGGCCGAAAGTCGCGGAGCTCGAGGAGCGGTTCCGCTCCCTGACCGGGGCGCCGCACGCCGTGGCCGTCGCTTCGGCCACCGCGGGGATGCATCTCGTGCTTGCCGCTCTGGGCGTGGGCGAGGGGGACGAGGTCGTGACCCCCTCGATGACGTTCGCATCGACGGTGAACCAGGTCGTTCTGCGCGGGGCGCGCCCGGTCTTCGCCGACAGCGACTACGGGACCCTCCAGGTGCTGCCCGCGGAACTTGCGCGCGCCATCACGAAGCGGACGCGGGCGATCATCCCCGTGCACTTCGCCGGAGCGCCCGCAGACCTCGGCCCCATCCGCGACGCCGCGGACCGGGCGGGGGTTCCCGTGATCGAGGACGCCGCCCATGCCGTGGGGACGTCCTACCGGGGGAAGCCCGCCGGCGGGCACGGCAACACCGCGATCTATTCGTTCCACCCGATCAAGAACATCACCACCGGCGAAGGGGGCATGGTGACCTGCTGCGACGGGGAGCTCGCGAAAAAGCTGCGCCTCCTCCGGTTCCACGGGATCGAGCGGGACGCGTGGAAGCGGTACGGGAAGGGGGGCACCCCGCACTACGACATCCGGGAGCCCGGGTACAAGTACAACCTCACCGACCTGCAGGCCGCCCTGGGCGTCGTCCAGATGGGGAAGGTGAAGCGGATGAACGCGCGCCGCGCCGCGCTCGCCGCCCGCTACCGCGAAGGGCTGGCCGACGTCCCGGGAATCGACCTGCCGGTGTCCCCGCCGTACCCGCACGAGCATTCCTGGCACCTGTTCATCGTGAAGGTGACGTCGATGGATCGCGACGCGTTCATCGGGCGCCTCGCGGACCGCAATATCGGCGTCGGTCTCCACTTCCCTCCCTGCCACCTGCTCGCGTACGTGCGGCAGCGTTTCGGGACGAAGGAAGGGGACCTGCCCGGCTGCGAGCGGGCGGGCGCCCGGATCCTTTCGCTGCCCCTTTTCCCGGGGATGGCGGACGGCGACGTCGACTACGTCTGCGCGGCGATCCGGGAGATCCTGTCGGAGGGCCGGCCGTGATCTCGGTCGTCATCCCGGTATATAACGAGGAGAAGAACCTTCCGCTCCTCATGGACCGGCTGGAGGCGGCCCTCCGCGCGACGGCGCGCCCCTACGAGGTCGTCTTCATCGACGACGGGAGCCGGGACGGATCCCTGGCGATCCTCAAGAGCTTCGTGGGCCGGAACGGGGTGCGGGTGGTCGAGCTGACCCGGAACTACGGCCAGCACTCGGCGATCATGTCGGGGTTCTCGGTCGTGCGCGGCTCGATCGTCGTCACGCTGGATGCCGACCTGCAGAACCCCCCCGAGGAGATCCCGGGGCTGGTCCGCGCGATGGAGGAAGGGAATTACGAGGTCGTGGGGACGGTCCGCCAACTGCGGCGCGACTCCATCTTCCGGACGGTCCCGTCGCGCTTCGTCAACATGATGACGCGGAAGATCACGGGCGTCCGCATGACCGACTGGGGATGCATGATGCGCGCCTACCGGCGCGAGGTGGTGGACCGCATGGTCGAGAGCCAGGAATATTCCACGTTCATCCCCGCCCTGGCCACCCTCTACGCGAAGCGGATGACGGAGATCCCCGTCGCCCACGCGGAGCGGCACGGGGGGGTCTCCAACTACACCCTGGCGCGGCTGCTGAACCTCCAGTTCGACCTGCTCACCTCCTTCTCCGAGTTTCCGCTGAAGCTGCTGCTCTACCTCGGGGGCGCTCTGGCGCTGGGCGGCGTGTCCCTGGCCCTCCTGCTCGGCGCGATGCGCCTGTTCTACGGCGCGGAGTGGGGCGGCTACGGCGTCTTCACCCTGTTCGCCATCCTGTTCTTCTTCGTGGGGGGGCTCTTTTTCGCGCTCGGGATCATGGGGCAGTACGTGGGCCGCATCTACCACGAGGTGCGGAAACGCCCGAGGTTCACCATCCGCAAGGTGCACGGGGAGTGACCCGCGTGCGCGCGGTGGTCTTCGCCTACCACAACATGGGGATCATCGGCATCCGCTCGCTGCTGGCGGCCGGGATCGAGGTCCCGATGGTCTTTTCCCACGCGGACGACCCGAAGGAGAACCGCTGGTTCGGATCCGTGGCGGACTATTGCCGGGAGAGGGGGATCCCGGTCCACCTGCCGGAAAAGGTGAACGAGGCCCCCTGGCCGGAGACGATCCGCGGAGCCGCGCCCGACCTCCTCTTTTCCTTCTATTACCGGTCGATGCTGGGGAAGGAGATCCTGGGCCTGCCCCGGCTCTGCGCGATGAACCTGCACGGATCGCTGCTCCCGAAATACCGGGGGCGCGCGCCGGTCAACTGGGTGCTCGTCCACGGGGAAACCGAAACCGGGGTGACGCTCCACGTGATGACGGAGAAGCCGGACGCGGGGGACATCGTGGCCCAGGAGGCGGTGCCGATCGCGTTCGAGGACACCGCGCTCACGCTGTACGGCAAGATGGAACGGGCGGCCGAAAGCCTGTTGACCGGGATCCTGCCCCGGATCGCCGCGGGCGATATCCCGCGTCGCAGGAACGAGCTGGAGAAGGGGAGCTATTTCGGCGGCAGGAAGCCGGAGGACGGGCGCATCGACTGGACCCGGTCCGCGGTCGAGATCTACAACCTGATCCGCGCGGTCACCCGCCCCTACCCGGGGGCGTTCGCGCTGCTCCGCGGGGAGAAGTGCATCGTCTGGAAAGCGCTGCCGGTGCCCGCCGAGGGGTTACCGGGGATCCCGGCGCCCGGACGAATGACGGTGGCCGGGGGGAGCTCCCTCCGGGTGGCGGGGGGGTGCCTGGCGACCGTGAGCACGGAAAAACGGGTATTGGCGGGGACCGGGAACGGCCTCCTCCAGATGGAAGAGGTGGAGTGGAAAGAAAAAACCGCGAAGGGGGAGGCGATCGCTTCTCTTTTTGCGAATGCGATCGCGGAGGGGTTTGAATGAAATTCCTGATCCTGGGCGTGAACGGCTTCATCGGGCACCACCTGACGGCAAGGATCCTTGCGGAAACCGACTGGAAGATCTTCGGGATGGACCTTTCCGCGGAGCGGCTGGGGAGGATGGTCGACCACCCCCGCTTCGAGTTCGTCGAGGGGGACATCTCCATCAACAAGGAATGGATCGAGTACCACATCAAGAAGGCCGACGTGGTGCTTCCCCTGGTCGCCATCGCCACGCCGAAGGTGTACGTGGAACGCCCGCTGTCGGTCTTCGAGCTGGACTTCGAGGAAAACCTGAGGATCGTGCGGCAGGCCCATCGCTACGGCAAGCGGGTCGTCTTCCCGTCCACTTCGGAGGTGTACGGGATGTGCGCCGACAAGGAATTCGACGAGGAGGCCTCGCCGCTGGTGCTGGGGCCGATCCCCAAGCAGCGGTGGATCTACTCCTGCAGCAAGCAGCTCCTGGACCGGGTCATCTGGGCCTACGGCCAGCAAGGGCTGGCGTTCACCCTGTTCCGCCCGTTCAACTGGATCGGGCCGCGGCTCGACTCGATCGAGACGGCGAAGGAAGGCAGCTCCCGGGTGGTGACCCAGTTCATCGCGAATCTCGTCCTCGGCGAGCCGATCCAGCTGGTGGACCGCGGGATGCAGCGCCGCTGTTTCACCTACGTGGACGACGGGATCTCCGGCCTGATGAAGATCCTCGAGAACCGCAACGGGTGCGCGTCGGGCAGGATCTTCAACCTGGGCAACCCGGGGAACGACTGCTCGATCCGCGACCTGGCCCGCCTGCTGCGCGACCTGTATTCCCGGCATCCGGCCGCCAGGGGGAAGAAGGTCCCGGAGATCGTGGAGGTGAGTTCGAAGCAGTTCTACGGCGAAGGATACCAGGACATCCAGACGCGCACCCCCTCGATCGCGAGGGCGAAGGAAATTCTCGGATGGAGCCCGAAGGTGGGGCTTAGGGAGGCGCTCCAGCGGACCTTGGACGCCTTCCTCGAGGAGAACGCGCCCCCGAAGCGGCGCGCGGCGGTGCCCACGAAGGCAAAACGTACGAAGACGTGAGCGCCGAGCGGATCCTGGGACTGAAAATCGACGTCGACACGCGGCGCGGGATGGAGGAGGGGGTCCCGGCGCTCCTGTCCGCCCTCTCGTCCGCCGGCATCCCGGCGACGTTCTTTCTATCCTTCGGCCCCGACAACTCGGGGAAAGCGGTCTACCGGATGATCCGCAGCCCCCGGTTCCTGTTCAAGATGATCCGGACCAACGCGCCGGGGCTCTACGGCATGAAGACCGCCCTCTACGGGACTCTCCTCAAGGCGCCGATGATCGCCAAGGCGTTTCCCGGCCTGTGCCGGGAGATCGAGGCGCGGGGGCATGAAGTCGAGTTCCACGCGTGGGATCACCGGGACTGGCAGGATTCCCTTCCACGGAGGGGAGAGCGGTGGATCCGGGAATGGTTCGACCAGGGTCTCTCCGCCTACCGGGAATGCCTGGGGCATCCCCCCCGCGCGTTCGGGGCTCCCGCCTGGATGCTCACCGGGACGGCCGTGGCGGTCCTTTCGGGCTACCCGTGGGAATACCTGAGCTGCACGCGCGCGCCCTCCCCCTTCCTTCTGAAAGGAACCGGGAAGGTGGAGCTCCCCTCCGACCTTCCCTGCCTCGAGGAGGTGGGAGGAGCCGGGGGCGCCGAAAAAATCCTTTCGGCCCTGTCCCCCGGCGGCATCCACGTGCTTCCCGTTCACGCGGAGGTGGAGGGCGGGATCTGGCGCGGCGCCTTCGCCGACATTCTGGAGGGTGCGTCCCGGCTGGGTTACCGCGTAGCCCCGCTGTCGGAGATCGTCCGGATCCTTGCGACGCGCACCCTTGCGGAGCGGATTTTCGGTATGGCGCTGCTGCCGGGGAGGGCAAGCCGCTGCGCCGTTTGAATGAAAAAAAGTTGAATTTTATTCACACGGATGGCGGTCGAGGAGTAAAATGAGAGTTTCATTGGGAGGGGGAGAAAGGGTGAAGCTTCCGGAGCTCAAAATCGGCAACTTCACGGCGCGCATCCCGCTGGTCCAGGGAGGCATGTCCGTACGCGTCTCGACCTCGTCGCTGGCGGCGGCGGTAGCCGACTGCGGCGGGATCGGCACGATCGGCGGGTCCGGCATCCCGATCGACGAGCTGAAGGAGGACATCCGCAAGGCGAAGCGGATGACCAAGGGGATCGTCGCGGTGAACATCATGTTCGCCATCCGGGAGTTCATGGAGGCCGTGATGGCGTCGATCGAGGCCGGGGTCGACATGATCGTGACCGGCGCGGGTTTCTCCCGCGACGTCTTCAAGATCGGCAAGCAGCACAACGTGCCGATCGTCTCCATCGTCTCCTCGCCCGAGTTCGGCAAGCTTGCGGAAAGAAGCGGCGCGGACGCCATCGTGGTGGAGGCCAAGGAGGCCGGGGGACACCTGGGCACCGACCGGCCCCTGCGGGAGCTGTTCCCCGAGGTCCGGAAAGTGGTCAAGAAAGTGCCGCTGATCGCGGCGGGCGGGATCACCGACGGGTTCGAGATCGGCGAGATGATGGGCAAGTACGGTGCGGACGGCGTCCAGATGGCGACCCGCTTCGTCCTCACCAAGGAATGCGACGTCTCCGACGCCTTCAAGCGGACCTACCTGAATGCGCGGCAGGAAGACGTTCTTCTC
Source organism: Deltaproteobacteria bacterium (assembly GCA_050263475.1). GTDB lineage: Bacteria > Desulfobacterota > Deferrimicrobia > Deferrimicrobiales > Deferrimicrobiaceae > FEB-35. The sequence continues at coordinate 2,965 of JBLNFH010000019.1, read as the reverse complement.
ATCGAATCGCCCGTGGGGCTTCCGGGCCGTGCGATCCGGAACCCCTTCCTCCACCGCCTCCTGGCGGGGGAGAGCCTCTACGACGGCGAGTGCAAGCGGAACTGCCTCAAGAAATGCAGCCACTCCTTCTGCATCATCGACCGCCTGGAAATGTCCCAGGGCGGCGACGTCGAGGAGGGGCTGGTATTCTCCGGCGAGAACGTCTGGAGGATCAAGGACATCCCGTCCGTGCGCGACCTGATCGACCGGCTCGTCGCCGAAGCGGAGAACGTCTACGCGCCCGTCCCGGTCTGACCTCCTCGCTGCCGCCGCGCCGCTTACACCCGTTCCTTAAGCCGCATCCCGAACCTTTTCGGCCGGAAGGCCGGCCCGCGATCCGTGGCGGGCCGCAGGGACCCCTGCGGCTTCGGCCCCATGGGGATCCTTTCAATATGACGGGCGGGGAGAAGGTTCGCGGGGGAAGAGGAAGGCGAGGAGGAGCGTGGCGGCGGCGCACAGCCCGCCCGCCACGGCAAAGCCCGATGGAAAGCCGGAGCGGGAGATGACGCCCCCCAGGGTCGCCGCGGAGGCGGTGAATCCCCCGTAAATGCACGTGTTGTATCCACCCATCGCGAGCCCGCGAATCCGGGTGGGGACCGCATGGGAGAGCAGCGCGCCGATCGCCGTGAACGTGGCCGCCATGCTCCCCCCGATGGCGATGAACAGGACGTACAGCGGCGCCAGCGCGCGGGCCTGCCCCACGGCGAGGATGGAGAGGCCGAAGACCAGGTTCCCGAACAGGATGTACGGGACCCGCTTCCCCGTGCGGTCGGACAGGTGGCCGATCGGGATCCGGAAGAGGGCGTTCGCCGCGGCCTGGCACGTGAAGATCAGGCCGGTATGCGCGATGGAGATTCCCGCGTCGCGCGCGTAAAGGGGGAAAAAGGAGAAAAGGGAGCCCCACGCATAGGTGGAGAAAAACGTTACCGACCAGCAGGCCAGCACGACGCGATTTTTGACGATCTCCCGGAAATCCGCCAGGAGGTTCGTCGAGGAGGCGGCGGGCACGGGGGGAGGGGCGGGCATGCGCGGCCCCCCCAGGAGCAGCCCGGCTCCGATGACCACCGCGGACAGGAGAAAAGCGACCCGGAAACCCCCGCCGGCGGCGGCGCCGCCGAGGCCCGGGCCAGCGGCCATGCCGAGGTAGAGGGCGGCGGTGTACCAGCCGTACGCTCTTCCCAGGAACGGCACGGGGGAGACGTCGCCGATATAGGACATCATTGCCGGGGAGAAGCAGGCGAGCCCCACGCCGGAAAAAAGGTAGACGGCGCCCACCTCCAGCGGAGTGCGGGCGAACAGCAGGAAGACCGACGTCAGCATCGAGATCGCCATCCCGGCGACGATCAGGCGCCGGCGGCCGAGCCGGTCGGACACCAGCCCCAGCGGCACCGACAGGATCGCAGCGGCCAGCATGAACCCCGCGTTGATCATCCCGACCTGGAAGGTGGACGCGCCGAGCCCCTGCGCGAACAGCGGCACGAGGGGGAGCCGCATGTAGGATCCCAGGTACAGGACGAACGTCACGCCGCAGGCGATGAGGATCGGCAGGGGAACGGACCCCCCGGTTCCGGCGGGCGTGCTTCCCGCGACATCCGTTTTCCGTTGCGGCGTCGAATTCCCCCGGGCGGAAAGAGTCACGGGTATATTACACCACCCTCAGCATCGCATTGCGGCCGATGGGTGGTAAAATTCAGGTATCATGCATTCCCACTGGACGCTTCTTGCGAGCCGGCGGATGTTCTCCGACCGGCTGATCGCCGTGGACCACGACCGTTATCTCCTTGCGGGCAACGGCCGCTCGAACGACTTCACGATCATCCGGACCTCCGACTGGATCAACGTCATCCCGGTCACGCCGGACGGGCAGCTCGTGTTCATCCGGCAGTTCCGGCACGGGATCCGGGAAGTGACCGTCGAGATCCCCGGCGGGGCGATCGACGCCAGGGACGCCGATCCCCGCGCCGCGGCGCAGAGGGAGCTGCTGGAGGAGACGGGCTATCGCGCCGCGAAATGGGAGTATCTCGGGTACGTCACCCCGAACCCGGCTCTCCAGGACAACCGGTGCCACACCTACCTTGCACTGGACGCGTTCCGGGCGGCCGAGCCGGAATTCGACCCGTACGAGCGGATCGAGGTCGCGCTGTTGTCCCGCGAGGATGCGGAAAGGGCCCTGCGGGACGGAACCGTGACCCACGGGCTGGTCCTTGCGGCGTTCGGCCTCTACTTCGCGGCGGGATACACCCTGCGGTGACGGACCTCTGGCTCGTCCGGCACGGGGAAGCGGCCCCGGCGAGCGTGGACCCTTCCCGTCCGCTGAGCCCGGAGGGCGCCCGGGCGGTTTCCGCGATCGCCTCCGCCCTTTCCGGGGAGATCGGGCGTCCGGATTTCGTCGCGGCCAGCGAAAAGCTGCGCGCGCGCCAGACGGCCGAGATCTTCTGCGCTGCCGCCGGCTACCCCCTGGATCGGATCGGGAAAACGGCGGCGTTAAACCCCGAAGCCACCCCGGAGAGTTTCCTGGAATTTCTCGGAGAGCAGGGAGGGGACGGTTCCGTTCTCTGCGTCGGGCACCTTCCCTCGATCGCCCTCATCGCCTCCGTCCTTCTCGCCGTGCGCGATCCCGTGAAACTGGCGTTCGGTCCCGGGTCCGTCTGCCGCATTCGGCTCGCTTCGGCCAGGCCGGGAACGGGTGAGCTGCTTTTTTTCCGTTGAACCGGAATGAATGCCGGCAAACCGCCCCTGTGGTACCGAACCCTTTTTGAGGATCCCCGACAAAACATCAAGAAGAAAGAGTTCCTCCGACTTTGGTAAAGGGATCCTGATGACTTGAATTCTTTATATAAGTTTTTGTTTTTCCGCATTGACACCACCGGTTGCTTTTGAAATGATGGAACCATCATAGAAAGGGGAGGTTTTCAATGGAAAAAAA
>JBLNFH010000018.1:0-4318 GCA_050263475.1 Deltaproteobacteria bacterium | reverse complement strand
ACGGCGATGACGAGAAGCGAGAAGAAGACGCCGGGGCCCACCTCCTTCAGGGCCTGGAGCCGCACCTCGTGGAAGCCCCCTATCCGTCCGCCGGCTTGCCAGTGATAGATCTTGTTGTAGGCGTTCTCGACCTCGATGATCGCCCCGTCCACCAGGATCCCGATCGAGATCGCGATCCCGGCCAGGCTCATGATGTTGACCGTCACACCCATGTAGTAAAGCGGGATGAACGAGAGGAGCACGGAGACGGGGATCGTGATGATCGCCACCATCGCCGACGGGGCGTGCCAGAGGAAGACGAGGATCACCAGGGAGACGATGATCATCTCCACCGTGAGCTCGTGCTTGAGGGTCTCGATCGCACGGTGGATGAGGTCCGAGCGGTCGTAGGTCGTGACGAACTCCACCCCCTTGGGCAGGGAGGGCTCAAGCTCCGTGAGCTTCGTCTTGACCCGCTCGATCACGTTCAGGGCGTTCTCCCCGTGGCGCATGACCACGATGCCGCCTACATGGTCCCCGATCCCGTCCAGGTCGGAGATGCCGCGGCGGATCTCGGGCCCCAGGGACACCCGGGCGATGTCCTTGAGGAGCACGGGAACCCCCCCGGGACCCGTCTTCACGACGATCCTTTCGAGATCCTCGGGCTTCTTCACGTAGCCCCGGCCCCGGACCATGTACTCGGCCCCGGCGAACTCGATGAGCCGGCCCCCGACCTCGTTGTTGGACATCCGGATGGACTCGACGACCATGTCGAGCGGGAGTCCGTAAGAGGCCAGGCGGTTCGGGTCCACCGTCACCTGGTACTGTTTCTGGAACCCGCCGATGGAGGCCACCTCGGCGACCCCGGGAACGGACTGGATGGCGTAGCGCAGCGTCCAGTCCTGGTAGGAGCGCAGCTGGTCCAGGGAATGGGTGCCCGACTTGTCCACCAAGGCGTACTGGAAGACCCACCCGACCCCCGTGGCGTCGGGCCCGAGCTCGGTCTGAACGCCTTTCGGAAGCCGGGACTGGATCTTGGACAGGTACTCCAGCACCCGGGAGCGCGCCCAGTAGATGTCCGTGCCGTCCTGGAAGATCACGTAGACGTAGGAAAAGCCGAAATCCGAGAATCCCCGGATGGCCTTGACGTTCGGGGCGCCCAGGAGCGCTGTTACGATCGGATAGGTGACCTGGTCCTCGATGATGTCGGGGGAGCGGTCCCATCTCGAATACACGATCACCTGGGTGTCCGAGAGGTCGGGCAGGGCGTCGAGGCGGATCTCCTTGAGCGTGTACGCGGCCAGGACGCAGGCAGCTGCCACGGCCAGCAGGGTCAGGTACCGGTTGACCGCGCAGAACCCGATGACCCGCTGGATGAAGGTTTCCTTTTCCTGGCCGCCGGAGGTTCCGGCGCCGTTGGGGTTCATTGCCCGCTTCCGTGGCCGGTATGGCCTTGGGAAGGCGACGGGGCCTGGGGCGGCCGCGTTCCCCGGGACGGCTGCGTCTGCTCCATTGGAGCCCCGCCTCCGGTCATCCCGGTGAGAGCTGCTTTAAGCCTCGATTCGGAGTCGAGGAGGAAGTTCGCCCGCACCGCGACCCGTTCCCCCTCCTTGACGCCGGAGAGGATCTGCGCCTTCCCATCGCCCCGGATGCCCACCTTCACTTCCCGGGGCTCGAAGCTTCCCTCCCCCAGATCCACGAAGACGATCTGGCGGAGACCCGTATCGATCAGCGCCGAATCGGGGATCACCACGCCTGTTGCCGTATCCAACTCCAGGAAGACGTCGGCGTACATCTGGGGTTTCAGGCGCAATCCCGGATTCGGAAACTCGAAACGCACCTTGAGCGTCCGGGTCTCCGGCGAGAGGGTCGGATAGACGTAGGCAACCCTCCCTTTCAGCCGAAGACGGGAGTCGTAGGCGGGAGTGAGAGTCGCTTCCTGCCCCAGCCGCACCGCCTGCGCCTCGTACTCGTAGAGATCCGCCTCGATCCAGATCCGGGAAAGGTCGGTCACCGTGAGGAGTTCCATGCCCGGCATGACCCTCGTTCCTTCGAACACGTCCTTCGCCGTCACGTAGCCCGATACCGAGGCATTGAGGGTAACGGTGCGCCGGGGCTTCTTGGTCTTCTCGAGTTCCGCGATAAACCCTTGCGGCACGTCGAAGAGCTCGAGCCGGCGTCGGGAGGACTCCACGAGCTGTCCCGCCATCTCCCGTTCCTCGGAGTAGGGGTTCTCCTTCATCCGGTTGTGCATCTCGATGGCAATCAGGTACTCCCGCTGGCTGGCTACCAGCTCGGGGGAGTAGAGGTCCAGGAGCGGTTGACCTTTCGCCACCAGCTGTCCGGTGAAGCTGACGTGAAGCTTTTCGATCCAACCCTCGATCTTGGTCTGAACGCGCCGGATGCGCCGCTCGTCCGGGACGACGTTTCCCACCGCCCGAACCGATCGGCTGATCTTCTGGCGCACCGCCGGGGCGGTCTGGACTCCGGCCAGCCGGAGGCTCTCGGCGCCCACCTTGACCGTGGAGTACCCTGCGACGGCGCCCCCTTCGCCTCGGACTTCGTCCTCGTAGACCGGGACGTACTCCATGCCCATCTGGTCCTTGGCCGGGACGGGCGAGGTGACGCCCGGGTTCATGGGGTTACGGTAGAAAAGGATCTTCCGCTCGCCCTTCCTCGCGCCGCCGCCCGGGGCGGGGGCGGCCCCGGCATCGGCGGCCACCCCGGCACCTTCGATCTTGGTCAACGTCATGCCGCAGATGGGGCATTGACCGGGCTTATCGGAGATGATGAAGGGGTGCATGCCGCAGGTGTATTTCACCGCGCCTTGAGCGGCTTTCGTGACGTTGTCCGACGGATGGGGATGCAGCAGGTTGTAAAACGCCGGCACCTTGAAAAAGGCGAGCGCCCCGACGCCGATCAGGGCAAGCACCGCGACGACGGCGAACACGGCCCGCCGCGTTTTCTTCGGCTCTTCGCTCATCTTCCGTCTCCGTGTCGCTTCGATTTCGAAAGCCGCGTTCCCATCAGTCCAGGTCCTTCCCCACGGCGGCCTCCAGCCTGGCCTTCTCCATGTACAGGTCTCCCAGCACCTCGTGGTAGCCCTTCCGGAAGTTCAGGACCGCCATGATCGAATCCATGAGCATCGGGAAGTCGATCTTGCCGACGCGGTACGACGCGAGGTTGACCTCGAACGCCGTCTCGGCGTGCGGGACGAGGGTCGTCCGGAAGAGCGAGGCCACTTCTCCGCTGGTCTCGATGAGGGCAAGCGACTTGCGGATCCCATTGGTGGTCTCGAGATCGAGATTTTCCAGCTCCCGCTTTGCCATCTCCCTTTCCGCGGTCATCTCCCTGACGGCCGGATCGAGCTTCGCCTTTCTCCAGATGGGGAGATTCACCAGCAGCATGGAGGAGAACATGTCCGACCGTCTCGTGCCGTCGGGCATGTCGTCCCGCTGCATGTAGGAGGCGGAAACCTCGAAGTCCGGGTAGTATTCCAGCCTCGCCATGGCGATTGCGGTCTCCGACCGAAGGACCCGGGCCTGTAGAGATTTGCGCGCCGGCCGATCCTCCTTGTATAACGACACCAGGTCGTCCGCGCGGAAGGGAAGGTCGAATTCATGCTGGTGTTCGAGCCCGGGAACCGGCTGATCGGGCGGCAGTGCGGCCAGCGTGTTCAGCCGGTAGGACAGGATCTTCTCCCGGTTCTCCAGGTTCAGGAGCATCTCCCGCATCTTCTCGAATTCCACCTGACCGCGATGCACGTCCGCCTGGGTCACCTTGCCGACGGCGTACATCTCCTGCGAGATCGCCACGATCTCCTTGAGGATCTGCCGGCTTCGCCGGGTGTCCTCGATCCGCCTGCGGGCATGCGACAGCTCCGCATAGGCCATTTTGACCTCAGCCCGGAGCATGTTCCGCATCTCCTGCAGGTCGTATTCCGTCTGCTCCTTCTCCCGCGTCGCGATGTCGGTGCGGGTCTTGAGCTTTCCCGGGTAGGGGAACATCTGCGACAGACCGATCTCCTTCCCCGTCATGTCCTCCTCCCGGAACGACCACGACCTGACGGGTACATTCGTCACTCCGATCCATGCTTTCGGGTCGTCCAGGGCGCCGGCGCGGATCGCAGCGTTCTCCTTCATCCGGATCCGTTCCTGCATGGCCGCCAGAGAAGGATTGTTCGAAAGGGCCGCGTCTGTATAAAACGAAACGGGGCGCGGCGCTTCCCCCCCTGAGGCAGGCACCCCAAGAACGAGAAAGCCCAGGAGAATCAGAAAAAACGTCCTCATTCTCTCCATCCCCGGATTTTCCTTTCCCGGGCCGTACTTGCAGCCCATTC
>JBLNFH010000017.1:0-3331 GCA_050263475.1 Deltaproteobacteria bacterium | reverse complement strand
TCCACCATCTACATCACCCAGCCCGTTCTCCCGGTGCTGCGGGCGGAATTCGGCGTGAGCGCCTCGAAAGCCTCCCTCACGATCTCCGCCGTCATCCTGGGAATCGCGCTGGCCAACCTTCCCTTCGGCATGCTGGTCGACCGGTACCCGATCCGCCCCATCATCCTCCTGGGGGGATCGGTCATCGCGGCGTGCGGACTGTTCTGCGCGACCGCCACCGATCTCCGCCTCCTGATCGGGGCGAGATTCGTGCAAGGACTCTTCGTGCCGTCGCTTACCACGTGCCTGGTGGTGCACCTGGTGCGCAGCCTTCCCGCGGAGCGGCTGAACGTGGTGACCGGATCGTACGTTTCGGCGACGGTCGTGGGAGGGCTCGGGGGGAGGCTGCTGGGGGGAGGGATCCATCCTCCCCTGCATTGGCGCTATGCCTTCGTGACCGCATCGGCGCTGCTGCTGGCGGCCACGCTGGCCGCGGCCCACTGGCTGCCGAAAGACGAAGGGCGCCGGGAGTCGCAGAAGGAAGAACCCGCGGGATTTGCGGCGCTGCTGCGCCGTCCCGACCTGCTGCGCATGTTTCTCGTGGCCTTCGGCGCCTTTTTCGTATTCTCGTCCGTGTTCAACTACCTGCCCTTCTACCTCGCCGCGCCCCCGTTCCGCGCTTCCACGCAGGTCATCACCCTGACCTATCTCTCCTACCTGGTAGGAGCCTTCACCGGTCCCGCCGCGGGGAAATTGAGCAACCGGATCGGCAACGGCGCCACGATGGCCCTGGGTTCCGCGGCGTTCGCGCTCGCCATCGCCGCGACCTTCATCCCCTCGCTGCCGGTGATCGCGGCAAGCCTGGCGGGAGTGTGCGCCGGCTTCTTCGCGATCCACTCCGCCGCCGCCGGCTCCTTGAACCTCAGGCTCTCCTCCGGAAGGGGACGCGCCAATTCCGTGTACGTGCTGTTCTACTACATCGGGGGATCGATCGGCATCACCGCGAGCGGGCTCGCCTACCACCTGGCAGGCTGGCACGGGGTGGGGGCCCTCGGAATCCTGGTGCTCGCCCTGCCCTTTGCAACGGGCGTGTTCGAGATGCGGACGGGGAAACATGCCGGCGGGAATGTCGTAGACTGAATCCATCCGGTCGGCCGCAGGCCGCCGCGCGCGGAAGCCGGGAGGGGGTGCCGGAATGTCGTACGAAGAGCGGTTCGAAAAGATCCAGGCGCTGGGGCGGTCGCTGGCCCGCCACAAGGAGGCGCTGGTCTCCCGCGCCGTGAGGGATCTCCGGTTCACGGTCAGGGACAGCGCCGCCGAAGTCGACGTGACGGTCGATCGATTGAAGATGTTCGAGCAGGCGGCCGCCTTTCTGGAGGACCGGAGGCCGCTCGCAGGTTCCGGCTCCCGGGTCTCGCTGATGCTCTCCTACAACGGAAGCTCGTGGCTCAACACCGCCATCACGTCGCTCTACATCGTGGGGAACCAGGTCGCCGTGAAGTTCTCCTCCAAGGGCTCCGACGTCATGGCCCTCACCGAGGAGATGTACCGGCCGATCTTCGGCAACGACATCACCTTCTACCGGGGAGGCGGCAAGAGCTTCATCGAAGCGTCGCTCAAGTCGCCCGAGGTATCGGCGGTGGTCGTCTTCGGATTCGACGAAAACCTCCTGCCGTATGAAGAAGCGTTCCGGAGGAGCGGGAAAAAGCTGGTTTTCGAAGGCCCCGGCCAGGATCCGTTCATCGTCTTCCCCGACGCGGACCTCGATCTCGCCCTGTCCGACCTCATGACGGCGAAATTCATGTATTCCGGGCAGACCTGCACGGCGCCCAAGCGCATTTTCATTCACCGCTCCCTCTACGAGGCGTTCCTCGAGCGGTTCGTGGAGAACGTCCGCGGCCTGGTCGTGGGCGACCCGTCGGACAAGGGGGTGGACGTCACCCCGGTGGCCAGCGATCTCGCCGTGCGCAGAATCCGCCTGCAGCTCGAAGACGCCAGGAAAAAAGGCGCGACGATCCTTGCCGGTGGAACGATCGAGGGAAACCTGATCCGCCCCACCGTGGTGAAGGACGCAACGGACGACATGCTCGGGATGAAGGAGGAAGTGTTCGGCCCCGTGGCGTTCACGACGAGCTTCGAGACGGAAGAGGAGGCTCTCCGGCGGGCAAAGGGCCACAAGTACGGCCTGCGCGCCGCGGTATTCGGCGGGGATGCGGCGAGGCGGACCGCGGGAGCGCTGCATGGAGAAGCGTATTGCCACCCCGTGGAAACCTACACCTTCGGAAAATTCGGGACGGTGGCGCTCAACCAGACCCGGTCGGAATCCTGGAAGGGGGCGTTCGTGACCAAGGCCGTGGGCGGCTACGGCTATTCCGGATGGATCTGGGAGACGGTGGACGGCCGATTCCGCATCAAGCAGGGGCCGAAGCTGTTGAGCGTGGAAACCTCCGCCTGACCGTTACGCTCCCGAGAACGCCGGGACCCGGGCGATCACCGGCCTCGTGCCTGGAGAACGTCGTCCCCGGTCCCCGTGGAGCAGGAAGGATCCCCGGGAAGGCAGACCGTTCCCCTCGCGCCCTTCCAGTACAGCAACAGGGCGCTCCCGTACGGGGCGCCAAACGCGGCGCGGCGGTCGAATTCCACGGAAAGGCCCTTGAGCGTCCGCTCCGCGATCGCGAAAAGATCCGGCCGGGCGGCCTCCCGGGAATACCGCATGAGGGCGCACGCCATCCGTGCGTTCGGTGCGAACGGCACCAGCGGAAGGGCAAGGGCGCCGTGGTCGCTCTCCCGGGGGCGCCGGTCGAGGAAACCGTATAACCTGGCGGAGTAGAAATGGCGTACCGACCCGTCCAGGATCTCCCCCGCCCATGCCAGGTGCCGCGCCTCCCCGCTCTCCTCCCAGAGATCCAGGTACGCCGTGGCGACGGAGACGTTGTCCGCCAGGTGGCCGGCCTCGGCCCGGGAATCCTCCCGGTACCGGAGCTGGCCCAGCTCTTCCGACCACAGGCGGGAGCGCAGATGATCCCCCAACCGGATCGCGCGGTCCAGCAGCGTCCCCCCCTCTTCCGCCGGGATCCCCATCCCGGCGCCGAATGCATGGTGGGCGGCCGCCAGGGCCGAAACCGCCCGGCCGTTGTATTCGGAGATCACCGTCCGATCGACCGCCGGGTGAACCCGTCTCGACCGCCCCTCCGCATCCAGGAGGAAATACTCCTCGTCGGCGTCCTGGCTGGAAAAAAAGGCTCCGGTCGAGGGATCGTGCAGCCGGGAGAAAAGGAACCCCAGAATCTTCCCCGCGATCCGCGCGGGGAGTTCCTCCCCGGTCTTTTCATTGGCGGAGGCGTACAACAGC
>JBLNFH010000016.1:0-4442 GCA_050263475.1 Deltaproteobacteria bacterium | reverse complement strand
CTCAAATACCATGCACAATTTATACCGCGGCAAATCGCTCCCGATCGAAGTCGCAGGATCAATGAATTAAGAGGTTTATTGCCGAGTCGATGAAGAAAAAAAACCGGCTGTCGCAGGCGTGTGCAAATATGAGACGGATCGATCCGCAATCGTTCCATTCAGGCGAGTTTTATAAGCGATGTGGCAGGATTCCGGCCGGTTCCCCCAGATCACGAAGCCTTGATTTCCGAAGCGCGCTCAAATGGCCACAATGTCTTAAATTATATTGGGTTAGAGGTGGTTCCAAGTCGGGATTTCCAATGAGGCGGGTGGACAATGGCACGGTGGAGAGGGGAAAGGGTCGAGGGCCGCCGTTCCGTACGGGTTTTCGGCATAGGTATTGCTGCGATGAATACCTGCATGCCAGGTCAAGCCGGTGAACCCAATAATGGCCGGCGGTAAAGGAGGAATATCATGGACAAGATCCTCAGGGTCGATATGGGAGCAGAAGGGGGTCCGAAGTACCGGACCGAGCCGGTCGGGGAATTCGCGGGACTGGGCGGGCGTGCGATGACGTCCGCGATCGTGTCCAAGGAAGTCCATCCTCTTTGCCATCCCCTGGGCGCGGAGAACAAGCTCGTCATCGCGCCGGGCTCTCTCAGCGGCACATCGGCGTCCATGAGCGGACGGATTTCCGTGGGGTGCAAGAGCCCCCTCACCGGCGGCCTCAAGGAATCGAACGCCGGAGGGCAGGCCGCTCAGGTGCTGGCGAGGCTCGGGTACGCCGCGGTCGTGCTGGAGGGGAAGCCGGAAGGCGACGACCTCTACAAGATCTTCATCAACAAGGACGGGGTTCAGATCTCCGCCGACAACAGCCTGAAGAACCTCCCCAACTACCCCCTCATCGACAAGCTGAAGAGCCAATATGGCGACCGCGCGGCATACATGACCATCGGCACCGCGGGAGAAATGAAGCTGCTGGCCGCTTCCATCGCATGCACCGACCCGGAGAAGCGACCGACCCGGCACTGCGGCCGCGGCGGAACCGGCGCCGTCATGGGGGCGAAGCGGGTCAAGGCGATCATCCTGGACGACACGGGACTCAAGATGAGGGAACCCAAGGACCCGGAGAAGTTCCGGGATGCGAACCGTCGATTCGTCGAGGGGCTGCGGAAACACCCCATCACGGGGGAGGGGCTCCCCGCCTTCGGCACCAATGTGTTGACCAACGTCCTTAACGAGGCGGGTGCCTATCCTACGAACAACTTCCGGACGGGGCGGTTCGAGCATGCAGCCAAGATCAGCGGAGAAGTCCAGGCCGAGCTCGAGGTGAAGCGGGGAGGTTCCGCTACCCACGGCTGCCACCGCGGCTGCGTCATCCAGTGCTCCGGCATCTATCACGACAAGGACGGCAAGTACGTGACGAAGCAGCCGGAGTACGAGACGGTCTGGGCCCATGGCGGAAATTGCGGGATCGACGATCTGGACGTCATCGCCCGGCTCGATTTCCTCGACGACAACTTCGGCGTGGACACCATGGATACGGGCGCGGCCGTCGGCGTCGCCATGGAAGCGGGGCTGATCCCGTTCGGAGACGGCCCCGGGGCGATCCGGCTCGTGGAGGAGATCGGAAAGGGGACCCCGCTGGGGAGGATCCTCGGCTGCGGCGCCGAGGTCACCGGCAAGGTCTTCGGAGTCGAACGGGTACCCGTGTGCAAGGGGCAGGCGATGGCCGCGTACGATCCCCGGTCGGTCATGGGGATCGGCGTGACCTACGCCACCAGCACGCAGGGGGCCGACCACACGGCGGGGTACTCGGTGGGCCCGAACGTCCTGAAGTGCGGCGGGGATCTGGACCCGCTGAAGCCGGAGGGACAGGTCGAGATGTCCCGGAACCTGCAGATCGCGACCGCGGCCGTCGATTCCACCGGGATGTGCCTCTTCATCGCCTTCCCGCTCCTGGACACTCCAGGGACCTTCGATGCCCTCCTGGACATGCTCAACGCCTTTTACGGCCTGAGCCTGACGGGGGACGACGTGACGGCGCTCGGGAAGAGCATCCTCACGATGGAAAGGGACTTCAACACCCGCGCCGGGTTCACGAAGCACCATGATCGGCTGCCCCGCTTCTTCCTCAAAGAGCCGATCCCGCCCCACAATGTCACGTTCCAGGTGAAGGACGAGGACCTGGATCAGGTCTTCAACTGGTAGGTGCAAGGCAGCAGGATTTCGTGATGCGGATCACGGTCAAGCTGTTCGCCACGTTCCGCAAGGGGCGGTTCGACGCGGAAGTCCGGGAGGTTCCCCCCGGGACGACGGTGTCCCGGATCGTCGACGACGTGCAGCTGCCCGAACGGGAGCTCGGGATCATCCTCGTGAACGGCCGCCACGCGGACCGGTCGCGGGAGCTGTCGGATGGCGACACCCTCGCCCTTTTCCCCCTCGTCGGGGGAGGGTAACTTGGAAGACCTTCGCGCCTTCCTGCCGGCGCAGGCGCAGGGGGACCTGCTCCCTTGGGCGGCCCAGGTGGAAGCGGCGGAGCGGTTTCAGCTTCGCCTCGGCCAGGTGGAGGAAACGGCGCTGCGGCTGGGCCTCCTGCCATTGCGCTACCTGCGGAACCGTCAGACCATCTCCACAGTGGGGCAACTCAAGCTCTTTCGCTCCCGGGTAGTGATCGTCGGGGCCGGTGGCCTCGGGGGATACATCGTCGAAGAGCTTGCCCGGCTTGGCGTGGGGACCCTCGTGGTGGTGGACCCCGACACGTTCGAGGAGCACAACCTGAACCGGCAGATCCTGGCGTCCCCGGCGCTGCTGGGCGTCCCGAAGGTGGACGCGGCGGCGGAGCGTGTCGGGAAGATCAACCCCGCGGTCCGGGTGATCCCGGTTCGGGCCGCTTTTTCACCGGGGAACGGCATGGAGCTCCTGTCGGGGGCGGATGCGGCGATCGATGCTCTGGACACCCTGACCTCCCGCGGGGACCTGATGCATGCCTGCCGGGACATGGGGATCCCCGTCGTCCACGGAGCCATTGCCGGCTGGTACGGGCAGATGGCGACCCAGATGCCCGGGGAAGACATCTACCGGCTCCTTTATCCGTCGGCAAACGAGCCCAGGGGCATGGAGACGATGCTCGGGAACCCCTCCTTTACGCCGGCCGTGGTCGCCAGCCTGCAGGTTGCCGAGGTCTGCAAGATCCTTCTCGGGGAGGGAAGATGCATGAACCGAAGGATGCTGATTCTCAACCTGCTGGACATGGAATTCGAGGACATCGTGGTCGAATCCTTCCCGACGCAAGGAGGCCTGGCCTGAACCGTTCCTCTCGCCGAATCATTTTACGGCCATGATAGCCGCCGTTTGTGAGGGTTTCGGAAAGCCGTTGGTCCTGTCCGAGGTTCCAACGCCTTCCCCTGGCCCTTGCGAGGTGCTGATCCGGGTGAGCGGCTGTGGGGTCTGCCATAGCGACCTTCACCTGATCGACGGAGACTGGAAGCATTGGGGAACGCCCCTTCCCATCATCCCGGGACACGAGGTGACCGGCATCGTGGAGGCGAGGGGAACCGAGGTGAAAAGCCTCTCCCCCGGAGACCGGGTGGGCGTTCCGTGGATGCAATCCGCCTGCGGGGAGTGCGCCCCCTGCCGCTCGGGAGCCGAGATGCTCTGCGCGGCACAGAAGAGCACCGGCGTCACCGTGAACGGCGGATACGCGGAGTTCGTCAAGGCGCCTGCCGCTTTCACGCACCGGATTCCCGAGGGCCTCGACCTCGTGGAGGCGGCTCCCCTCCTGTGCGCCGGGATCGCGGTCTTCGCGCCGCTGCGCCGGGCGGGAAACCTGGCGGGAAAAATCGTTGCGGTGGCGGGGATCGGCGGGCTGGGGCACCTGGGGCTCCGTATGGCCGGCGCTATGGGCGCCCGGGTCGTGGCCGTTCTCGAAGAGGAGGAAAGGAGCGCGCTTGCCCGGCAGATGGGCGCTCAGGAGATCATTTACTCGCGGAAGGAGAAGATCGGGGAGCGGCTCTCCTCGATGGGAGGGGCGGACCTGATCCTGCTGACGGGGATTTCCGCCCGCCTCTTCGAGCAGTGCATACCGGGTCTGAGGGGCAACGGGACCCTTGTCGTCCTGGCGACGATTGCAGAGAGCGCGTCCGTCATCCCCGCCAGCCTCATCGCCGGCCAGAAAACGATCCGTGGGGCGATGCTCGGAACCCGGGATGACATGGATGCCATGCTGCGGTTTGCGACGGACCACGGGATCGTCCCGGTGGTGGAGCGGCATCCGCTGGGAGACGCAAACGAAGTCCTGGAGCGGCTGCGCGCGGGGAAGATCCGGCTCCGCGCGGTGCTCCTTCCCTGACACCGGAATCCCACTCGGAATTGCCGATGCCGGGGTTCAGTACCATCCGGTCAGTTTGTCGGAAATGCTGATGTAGATGCTCTTGCTCTGCGTGTAGTGATTCAGCGTTTCG
>JBLNFH010000015.1:0-12188 GCA_050263475.1 Deltaproteobacteria bacterium | reverse complement strand
GACCGGGAAGATTCTCGTCCGTCAGCGGAACGCCAAGGCGGGAATTTCGTTGCTGAAACATCAGGCCGGGAGATTTCCGGTGAAGGGAATTCCCCCGGCCCGTCATGTTTGCGAGGCCTTCACGCCGCCAGGCGGACCTCTTCCTCCGTCTCTGGCTCGCCGACTTCGGGAAGCGGCCACTCCGCCCAATACAGACGGTTCCCTCTGCTCTCCTCCTCGGACATGTACCCGAAAAGGACCACGCTCACCACGAACGCGAGCAGGGCCACCTCGGCAAGGTACGCGAAGCTGGATCCGATGAACTCCGTTCCCAGTGCGAAGATTTCCATGATCGTCACCCCCTTTCCTTCTGACCGTAAGATACCACCCGGCTAAAGATCGAATGTGAAAGGTCGAACAAAAATGATATTTTTCCCGGAGACGGAGCATTCGGGTTATCTTTTCGTCCCCAGGAGGACCGATGAGCACGGAACAGGAGCAGGAGCACCGGGAATCTTTATCGAACAAGGACGCGAGCCGCCGCCGGGTCTCGGGGGATCAAATGATGAAGTTCGAAGGCTATGTGACGGAAATCCTCTCGGCCTTCGGGATGGACCTGGGGACGGCGGCCACGCGGGAAACCCCGCGGCGGTTTCTCCGTGCCCTGTACGACAGCACCGACGGGTACGAGGGCGATCCGAAACTGATCACGGTGTTCGACACCGAGTGCCGCGGCGGCCCGGACTGCCGGTTGAGCCAGATCGTGGAAGGGCCGATCCAGTTCTTCAGCCTGTGCGAACACCACGCGCTTCCCTTTTACGGCCGCGCCTACGTGGGGTACATCGCCCACGAGCAGATCATCGGACTTTCCAAGCTCACGCGGCTGGTGCGCCTGTTCGCGAAACGGTTCACCGTGCAGGAGCGGATCGGCCAGCAGATCGCCGACTCCCTGGACGCCATGCTCCATCCGCACGGCGTCGCGGTCTACCTGGACGCGCATCACCTCTGCACCCAGATGCGGGGGGTCCGGGAGACGGCACCGCTGACCCGCACGACCTTCTGGCGCGGGAATTACGAGAGCGACCCCTCCCTGCGCACCGAATTCTACGTGGCGTGCGGGCTGCATCGCTTCGATCCCGCCTCCCGGTGAAGCGGGGACCGGCATGGATCCCCTGGCGCCCCTGGAAACCCTCTTCGCCGAGGATCGAGGGGACGATCTTCCCCTGCCTCGCGAACTCGCGACGGTGTACGGTCCCCTCCGTTTCCCGCTCCGGGAAGGCCGTCCCTGGGTCATCGGCAATTTCGTAACGACGTTGGACGGCGTTGCGTCCCTATCCGTCCCCGGCCTTTCGGGAGGGGGCCCCATCAGCGGCTCCAACCCGCATGACCGGATGGTCATGGGACTGTTGCGGTCCGCAGCCGACGCGGTGGTCGTCGGGGCCGGGACGCTGCGATCCGTCCCCCGCCACCTCTGGACCGCGGGGCATATCTACCCCGCGCTCGACGGACCGTACCGGCATCTCCGGGCCGCGTTGGGGAAGGGCGATTCCCCGTTGAACGTCATCGTCACCGCGCGCGGCGCGGTCGACCCGGAGCTTCCGGTTTTCCGGTCCGGAGCGGTGAAGGCGTTGCTGCTGACGACGCCGGAGGGCGCCCGGCGGGCCCGCGGGAGCGGAATTCCCGCGTCGGTGCGGATCGAAGAACCGGAGAATTCGGGGATCGAGGGGAGGATTGGCGCCCGGGCGATACTTTCCGCGATCGGCCCCCTCCGGAAGGGCGGCATCCTCCTCGTCGAGGGCGGTCCCCGGTTGATGGGAGATTTCTTTTCCGAGAAATGCCTGGACGAGCTGTTCCTGACGATCGCCCCCCAGGTGGCCGGCCGCGACGGGTCCGGCGAGCGTCCCGGGTTCGTCAGCGGGGTGCGATTCGCCCCGGAGCATCCCCTCTGGGGAACGCTTGCGGGCGTGAAACGCGCCGGGAGCCATCTTTTCCTGCGATACCGGTTTGATTCGGAGGAGTGATTCCCCCGAAGGGATTCCTCAAGAAAGCGGTCGGGGGGATCGCCCCGTTCGGGCAATCCCCCCTGCGGTACACGAATGATCCATTACGCCGCGCGCGGATACTTCACGCCTTCCTCCGCGTGCGTCTCGCCCAGGTCGGTGAACGGAGACTCCGCCCAGAAGACCGGATGCCCCTCCGCCTCCTTGTCGGCCATGCGGCCGAGAAGAATAGCGCACCCCGCGATCGCCAGCAGGGCCAGGCCCGACAACAGCGCGATCGGGGAACCGAACATCTCGATGTCGAAAAGGATGCCTTCCATCTGACTCACCTCCTTCCTTTCTGACTCCCACTATAGGGCGAGGGCAGAAGGCGGTCCGTATAACCTTTCACAATCCGGTTTTTCGCGCGGTATACTGGATTCGATGACTTTCATCGTGCGGATGGGCGTCAACGCCATCGCGATCCTGCTGATCGCGTACCTGCTGCCGTCGGTCATGTCGGCCGATGGCCCGATGGCGGCGATTGCCGCCGCCTTCGTCCTGGGGCTGGTCAACGCGGTGATCCGCCCGATCTTCGTGCTGCTGACGCTTCCGGTCACCGTGGTGACCCTGGGGCTCTTCCTCCTGGTGATCAACGGGCTGATGCTCTGGCTCGTCTCCGCCATCGTCCCCGGCCTGCACGTAAACGGCTTATCGGGGGCGGTGATCGGTTCGCTGCTCATCAGCGTCATCTCCTGGGTTCTCGCGAGCATGGTTCCGTGAGCGTTGCCGTCACCTTCCTCGGCGCGGCCAGGGAAGTGACCGGCTCGTGCATCCTGGTCCAGGCGGGGCGGACGCGGTTCCTCGTCGACTGCGGCATGTTCCAGGGCGGGTCCGAAAGCGATGCGAAGAACGCCCGCCCCTTTCCCGTTCCCCTGTCCACGATCGATTTCGTCCTCTCCACGCATGCCCACCTGGATCATTCCGGCCTGTTGCCCAAGATCGTCCGGGACGGGTACCGGGGGCCGGTCTACGCCACCACGGCGACCGCCGACCTGCTGCGGGTGATGCTACCCGACTCCGGCCATATCCAGGAGAGGGAGGCGGAGTGGCAGTCAAAGAAGGCCCGGCGCGCAGGCAGCCGCAACAACGGGGAGCCGCTGTACACGGAAGCCGATGCCCTTGCGACGCTCCCGCGCCTGTCGACCGTCGGCTACGGGCAAAGAATCGAGCCCGCCCCGGGGGTGAGCGCCCGGTTCCAGGACGCCGGCCACATTCTCGGGTCGGCGATCGTGTCGGTCACGGTCCGCGATGGCGGAAAGGACAGGGAACTGGTCTTTACCGGCGACCTCGGACACCGGGGCCTTCCCATCGTGCGGGACCCGGCGCTGATCGACAGGGCGGACCTCCTCGTGATGGAGTCCACCTACGGCAACCGCGTGCACAAGGGGATGGAGGCGACGATCGAGGAATTCGTCCATGCCGTGACGGACACGCTGCAGCGGAAGGGCGGGAATGTCATCATTCCCTCCTTCGCCGTGGGACGGGCGCAGGACATCATCTTCCTCCTGGCCGACCTCACCCGGCGGGGGAGGATCTCGGGGATCACCCTCTACATCGATTCGCCGCTTGCGGCGCAGGCCACCCAGGTCACCCTGCGCCACCCGGAGTGCCTCGACGAGCAGACGCTGGAGGTCCTGCGGTGGAGGGAGGCGCACCCCGACCGGTTCCGGGTGTCCGTGACCGCGAGCACCGAGGATTCGATCGCGCTCAACTCCCTTCGGGGAGGGGCGATCCTCCTCGCGGGGAGCGGGATGTGCGACGCCGGCCGGATCAAGCACCACCTCAAGCACAACCTCTGGAGGAAAGAGTGCAGCGTCGTCATCGTCGGCTTCCAGGCGGAAGGCACGCTCGGCCGCAAGATCGTCGACGGGGCGAGATGGGTGCGGATCCTGGGCGAGGACATCGCGGTGGCCGCCGATATTTTTACGATCGGCGGGCTCTCGGCGCACGCCGACCGGGACGACCTGCTCTCGTGGGCGGGCCATTTCCGCACTCCCCCGGGGCGCGTCTTCGTCGCCCACGGCGAGGAGTCGGTCTCCCTGGAGTTCGCGCAGGAGCTGCGGAACCGATTCCGGTGGAATGTCGAGGTCCCGGAGCGCGGGCACCCGCTCGAAGTGTAACCCCCGTCCCGCATCCATTGGAACCTTGGGGGATGGTTTTCATCTCATGGATTCCCGTCGCAAGTATCAAAGTGAAAGGAGACCCGGGATGAAAACCGAGAAGAAGATGCGGATTGTCCGGGGGGTGGAACCGATCCCCAAAGGATTCCATACAGTTACGCCGTGCCTGATGTTCCGGGGAGCGGACCGCGCCATCGAATTCTACAGGAACGCCTTCGGCGCCGAGGTCCTCGACCGCATGACCGGCCCGGACGGCAAAAGCGTCGTCCATGCGCAGATCCGGATCGGCGACTCCATCCTTTTCCTGGGGGACGAGATCCCCGGGATGGGAGCCGGCGCCCCCGAAACGTACGGGGGGTCCCCGGTGTCGATCCACCTGTATGTCGACGACGTCGACGCCGCGTTCGAGCGGGCCGTTTCCGCCGGCGCGACGGTACGCATGCCCGTGGCCGACATGTTTTGGGGCGACCGCTACTGCAAGATCGCCGATCCGTTCGGATACGAGTGGGGGCTGGCCACCCGCAAGGAGGAGCTGACGCCCGAAGAGATCCGCAAGGGGGCGGAGGCATTCTTCAAGCACCAGGCGGGCGGAGGGCAATCGTGACAGGGACGGCCCGGTGATTCGCCCGGCGGCGGGCGGCGGGAGCCGCAGGATCAGCAAATCGGTTCTCGTCTGCCTGCTCCTTGCCGCCTGCGCCGTGGCGTTCGCCCGGGCGCCCCGCGCGGAAGGGCATGTCCGGGAGACCCCGGAGGAAATCCTGAAACAGATCGGGGTGGACGAAAAGCTGGGGGACCGGGTTTCCCCGGACCTC
Organism: Deltaproteobacteria bacterium; assembly: GCA_050263475.1. Taxonomy (GTDB): domain Bacteria; phylum Desulfobacterota; class Deferrimicrobia; order Deferrimicrobiales; family Deferrimicrobiaceae; genus FEB-35. The sequence goes on along the minus strand of JBLNFH010000015.1, from coordinate 7,235 downwards.
GTTTTCCGGAACGAGGAGGGGAGAGCCGTGCGGCTGGGGGAATTTATCGGGAAGGGACCTCTCCTCCTGACGCTCAATTACTACACGTGCCCCATGTTGTGCCCTCTCACCCTGAGAAACCTTCTCTCCTCCCTGGACCGGATGGGGGGGATCTCCCTCGAGCGTGACTTCCGGATCGTGACCGTCAGCATCGATCCGGAAGAGAAGCCCGAGGCGGCCCGGGCGCGCGCGGCCGAGATGCACGCGATGATGAAGGGGGCCGGGAATCCTTCCGCGCGCTGGCCGTTCCTTGCCGGCGGGCAGGGGGACATCGAGCGGCTGACCGCGGCCGTGGGCTTCCGCTACAGGAAATCGGGGAAGGAATTCGCCCACCCCGACGTGATCGTCGTGCTCACCCCGGAAGGGAGAATTTCCCGGTACCTGTACGGGATCGAGCAGGACCCGAAGGACCTGCGCCTGGCCCTGATCGAAGCGGCCGGCGGGCGGATCGGGGAATCCTCGGCGATGAACCGGGCGCTCCTGTTCTGCTTCCACTACGACCCGTCGCAGAGGAAGTACGCCCTTTACGCCCGGAACATCATGAAAGCCGGCGGCATCTTCACGCTTGCCTTTCTGGGGGTCTTGTACTTAGCCTTGTGGAAGAGGCGCAAGGCGGGAGCCCCACCCTACCCGATGGGGGATCGATGAAGAGCGCGTACGCGTTATCCGAAGCGGCCTCCCGTTCGGCGGGCCAGATCGACGCCGTCTTCATCTTCATCTCGGCGGTCTCCCTGTTCTTTTTCCTCCTGGTCGAGGGACTTCTCATCTATTTCGCCGTACGGTACCGCCGGAAGAAGGCCTCGGAGGACCAGGCAACCTCCGGCGTCACGAGCAACATCGTCCTCGAGATCGTATGGGTGCTGATCCCTTCCCTCGTGGTGCTCGCCTTTTTCGCTTACGGATACGTGGTCTACCGGGACGTCACCACGGAAGCCCCCGGCTCCAGCGAGATCAACGTCGTGGCGCAGCAGTTTACCTACGAGTTCAAGTACCCGGACGGCCGGACGGAGACCGGCGAGCTCCGCGTTCCCGCCCGGAGGCCGGTCAAGCTCATCATGACCTCCAAGGACGTCCTCCACGGGTTTTTTCTCCCCGATTTCCGGCTCAAGCAGGATATCGTGCCGGGGCAATACACCTACCTGTACGTGCATCCCGACAAGGAAGGGAGCTACGACATCTTCTGCACGCAATACTGCGGCGTGGGGCATTCCCAGATGCGGGGCAAGCTCATCGTGATGCCCCCCGGCGACTATGCGCAATGGGCATCGGCCTCCGCCAAGGCAGCTCAGGCGGTCATGCCGCTCTCCGAGAAGGGGAGGGTCCTGGCGGAGAAATCCGGCTGCCTGGGGTGCCACTCCATCGACGGCTCGACGAAGATCGGTCCGACCTTCAAGGGGCTCTTCGGCAGGGAAGTCCACCTGGAAGGCGGCCGGGAGCTTCACGTGGACGAGGAGTACATCCGGGAGTCCCTCTACGACCCGGGCGCCAAGGTCGTGAAGGGATTCCCAAATATCATGCCGACCTTCAAGGGGCGCCTCTCCGGCGACGACGTCACCGCGATCATCGCCTACATCAAAACCCTGAAATAGCGCTTCGGCCGACGCAACCTTATCTCCACTGGCGTCATCGCCATATCTGAAAATCGTAATAATGCAGGGAGATGAAGAATGGCGGAAGCCACAACGGACGGAATCGGTGCGTCCCTGAACGGAAACGGGCATCCCCGGGGATACCTGGAAGAGAAGGGCTTTTTGTCCTGGGCATTGACCCTCGATCATAAAAGGATCGGGATTTTATACCTATACACCACGTTTCTGTTCTTCCTCGTGGGAGGGGTGTTCGCCCTCCTGATGCGGATCAAGCTCCTGTACCCGGGGCAACAGATCTTCAGCGACCACACCTACAACGTCCTGTTCACCCTCCACGGGTCGGTGATGATCTTTCTCTTCATCATTCCGGCGATCCCGTCGGGGCTCGGGAATTTCTTCATCCCGCTGCTGATCGGCGCCCGCGACGTGGCGTTCCCGAAACTCAACCTCATGAGCTACTGGATTTTCGTGGCGGGGATCGTGATCCTCCTGGCGTCCCTGGTCCGTCCGATGGACACGGGGTGGACGTTCTACACCCCGTACTCCGCGAAGACGTCGGCCGACGTCACCCTGCTTTCCTTCGGGATTTTCCTCATCGGAATGTCGTCGATCCTGACCGGGCTGAACTTCCTCGTGACGATCCACAAGCTCCGCGCGCCCGGGATGGGATGGCATCGCATCCCCCTTTTCATCTGGGGGATGTACGCGACCAGCATCATCCAGGTGGTGGCCACTCCCGTGGTCGGGATTACCTTCCTGCTCCTGGCGATGGAGCGGCTCTTCGGGATCGGGTTCTTCGATCCGGCCAAGGGCGGGGACCCGCTGCTGTTCCAGCATTTCTTCTGGTTCTACTCCCACCCCGTGGTGTACGTCATGATCCTGCCGGCCATGGGGATCATCTCGGAGGTCGTCCCGGTCTTCTCGCGCAAGCCCATTTTCGGCTATAACGCGATCGCCTACTCGTCCCTGGCCATCGCGTTCATCGGGTTCTTCGTCTGGGGCCACCACATGTTCGTGAGCGGCATGTCCAAGACGGCCAACATCATCTTCTCCTTCCTCACGTTCTTCGTGGCCGTCCCCACGGCGGTCAAGGTTTTCAACTGGATCGCCACGATGTACAAGGGATCGATCACCTTCGAGTCGCCGATGCTGTACGCGCTGACCTTCATCTTCCTGTTCACCTTCGGGGGGCTGACGGGGATGTTCCTGGGGGCGCTGGCGACCAACGTCCACGTGCACGACACCTACTTCATCGTGGCCCACTTCCACTACACGATGATGGGGGGGACGGTGATGGGATTCCTGGCGGGGATGCACTACTGGTGGCCCAAGATGACGGGCCGGATGCTGAACGAGAAGCTGGCGAAGGCGGGGTGGCTGCTGATCTTCGTCGGGTTCAACGTCACCTTCCTCACCCAGTTCTTCCTGGGGTACCAGGGGATGCCGCGGCGGTGGGCGGAGTACCCCCCGCAATTCCAGGGGCTGAACATCGTATCGACCGCGGGATCGTGGGTCCTGGCGCTGGGGATCCTGCTGATGTTCGTCAATTTCATCCGCGGCCTCTACGCGGGGGAGCCCGCGCCGGCCAACCCCTGGAAGGGGCTCACGCTGGAGTGGCGGACGGATTCCCCGCCTCCGACGGAAAACTTCGCGACGATTCCCGTCGTCACCGACTGGCCCTACGGCTACGTGAAGAGGAAAACCGATTCCGATGAGTGAGCATCCGCGGCACTCCACGCTCGAGGGGGGCGGCACGGCGTTCGCCCACATGAGCCCGGCCCAGTCCTACGAGGCCGCCAAGCTGGGGATCTGGACCTTCCTGGCCACCGAGGTTCTCCTCTTCGGGGGGCTGTTCACGGCCTTCATCGTCTTTCGCCTGAAATATCCCCAACTGTTCCGCGCCGACTTCGTCCACCTGAACCGGATCCTGGGCGCGGTCAACACGGTCGTCCTCATCTGCAGCAGCCTTACGGTGGCGCTGGGGATCGCCGCCATCCGGAAGGGGAAACAGGGTCTCCTCAAGCTGTACCTCGGCCTGACGATCGTCCTCGCGGCGACGTTTCTCGTGGTCAAGTATTTCGAGTGGACGGAAAAGTTCGCCCACGGGCTGTTCCCGTCGACCGATGTTTTTTTCTCGCTGTATTTCATGATGACGGGATTGCACGGCCTCCACGTCCTCGCGGGGATGCTCGTCCTGGGAACGATGCTGCTGCTTGCGGGGCTCGGGAAATTCTCGGAGCATTACTATACGCCGGTGGAAATTTCCGGTTTATACTGGCATTTCGTGGACCTGGTCTGGATCTACCTGTTTCCGCTGTTCTACCTGATCGGGTAGGGGAGCCATGGAGAAGGCGCACGGCTCGGGATACGGGATCTACATCGCGGTCTGGGGCGGACTGCTCGTGCTGACCGGGGCCACCGTCGGGGTCTCCTACCTCGACCTGGGGATCTTCAACGTCGTCGTGGCCCTCCTGATCGCGTCGGCGAAGGTATCCCTCGTCGCCCTGTTCTTCATGCACCTGAAATACGAGAACAAGCTGGTCTGGATGTTCGCGCTGGTCCCCATCTTTTTCCTGGTGCTGATCATCGGGGGGACGCTTTCGGATACCCTGTTCCGCTGAGACGAAGGAGGAAACCATGCTGGGCAGAGTCACCGTCGGCCTGTTCTTCCTGCTGCTGGTCTGGGGAAATCTCGTGGCGGGCCTGAAGGCGGGCCTGGCCTGCCCCGACTGGCCGCTGTGCCACGGGAAGATCCTCCCGCCGTTCCGCATCGACATCTACATGGAGTTCCTGCACCGGGTGATCGCCGCGGTGGCGGCCGGTTTCCTGGTCGTGCTGTCGTGGCGCCGGTACCGTGACTACCGGGGGGGCGCCAAAGCCGTTCCCCTTCTGGCCGTCGGGCTCCTTGCGGGGGAGGTCGTGCTCGGCGGTGCGGTCGTGCTCCTTGCCGTCCCGGTGCAGCTGACGACGGTCCATTTCATGATCGGGCTGGTCGTCTTCCTTTTGGCGGTCTACATGGCGTCCTTCGACGGGGTTTGGGATCCGCCCGGGTTTTCGCTGGCCGGTCGGTCCGCGCTGTTCTTCGGGGTCGGGGCCCTGGTGTTCCTGCTGGCGGCCCTGGGGGCCTACGTGCGGCATTCGGACGCGGGGCTCGCCTGCACCGACTGGCCGACCTGCATCGGCGGGATCCTTCCGGCCGCATTCACGGGGCACATCCTGATCCACTTCTCCCACCGGGTCCTGGCCGCTCTCGTTTTCCTGACGATCGTCGCGCTCTACGCGGCCGTCACGCTCGACCCGCGGCTGCGGGAGAGCCGGGGGCTTGCCCGGGGGCTCCTGTTCCTGGCCTTGGGGCAGGTGGGGATCGGAGGGGCGGTCGTGCTGACGAGACTGTACTTCCTGGCGACGGGCCTGCACCTTGCCGTCGCGCTCGGGATGCTGCTCCTTCTCTTCCACCTCTGGATGCGCGAGGTCAAGCGGGAAGAGGCGCTGCCATAGAGCGCCGGGTCCTGTCCTCCGCCCTGCTGCTATCGAAGCCGGGGATCGTCGCGGGAGTGACCCTGTCGGGGCTGACGGGGATGGTCCTCGCGGGGAAGGGGTTCCCGTCGCCCGGGGGGGCACTCCTCTGTCTGGCGTGCATCCTGCTCGCCGCTTCCGGTTCGGCGGTCGCGAACGGCCTCCTGGAGGCGGGCCGGGACGAGCGCATGCGGCGGCTTGACGCCAGGGTGGCGGCCCTGGGGAAAGTGGGCCGCAAAGGGGCGTTGGCCCTCTCCTTCGCGCTGATCGCGGGATCCCTGGCGTTGTCCCTGCGCTTCCTGAATGCGACCGCGGCGCTGCTGCTCCTGGGCGCGATCGGAACCTACACGCTGCTGTACACGCTCTATTTCAAGCGGCGTTCCCCTTACGGGACCGTGCCCGGCGGGATTCCCGGCGCCCTTCCGATCCTCGTCGGGTACGCCGCGGTCGAGCCGCGCATCGGCGCGGACGGCATCCTTCTCTTCCTGCTGATGCTGCTGTGGCAGCCCCCCCACTTCTGGGCGCTTGCGCTCAAGCACCGGGAGGACTACCGGTCGGCCGGTTTCCCGGTGTTGCCCGTCGCCCTGGGAGAGGGCTACACCAAGATCCTCATCTTCGCATACGCGGCGGCGCTTCTTCCGCTCTCGCTGGGTTTGTGGGGACTCGGGTACTGCTCCCCGGGGTACGCCTGGTCTGCGTTTGCCCTGGGGAGCTTCTTCCTGGTTTCCTGCTACCGCAACCTCGTGGCGGCGCCCCGGTTCGGGCGGGCCTTTCATGCCTCCATTCTTTATATCCTGGGGATCCTGCTGGCCGTCATCATCGACGTCTCCGTCACCGCCGCCCGGTAATCCCCGATCCGCCGTCCCATCCGTCAAAGCTCTTTAGAAATATCCCCCCGTTGCGATATCATGAAGCGTTCCCAATTCGCTGACCCGAGAGGACCGCGGAATGAGCCTTCTGGTAGTCGGTTCGATGGCGTTCGACAGCATCAAATCGCCCTTCGGGGAGGTGGAAAAGGTGGTCGGCGGCTCCGCCACCTACTTCTCGCTGGCTGCCAGCTACCTGGCGAAGGTCCGGCTGGTGTCGGTCGTGGGAAAGGATTTCCCGCAGGAGATCATCAGCATGCTGTCGTCCCGGTCCATCGACACCCGGGGCCTGAAGATCGCCGACGGGGAGACGTTCCGCTGGAAGGGGTATTACGAGTACGACCTGAACACGGCGCACACGGTCGCGACCGAGCTCAACGTGTTCCGGGATTTCGCCCCCGTCCTTCCGGAGGAGTACCGGACAAGCCCCTACCTGTTCCTTGGCAACATCGATCCCCGGCTCCAGATGGACATCCTCGCCCAGGTGCAAAGGCCCAAGCTGGTAGCCCTCGATACGATGAACTACTGGATCAAGAACAGCCCCGGCCTGTTGCGCGAGGCGATCGGGAAGTCGGACATCGTGATCTTCAACGAAAGTGAAATCCGGGAGATTTCGGGGGAGTACAACCTCGTCAGGGCCGCGCGCAAAGTGATGGGCTGGGGTCCGGCCCGGGTGGTGATCAAGCGGGGGGAATACGGCGTGCTGCACCTGTCGGACGGCACCATGTTCGCCGCTCCGGCGTATCCGCTGGAGACGATCTTCGATCCCACGGGAGCGGGCGACAGCTTCGCCGGCGGGTTCATGGGGTACCTCGCCTCCCGCGACGGATCGGACCTGTCGGAAAGGGATTACCGGATGGCGACCATGTATGGAAGCGCCATCGCGTCGTTCGCCGTGGAGGCGTTCAGCACCGATCGGCTCCAGAACCTGTCTCCCGCGGAGATCGGCGAACGGGTGGACGCATTTCGAACGCTCACGGAATTCCAGGTCTAGCGTTTCAGCGATAACAAATCTGAACGGTTTATTTACAAATATGGTTTTACCGGCGGTCCCGCTATCGCCATTTCATCGGGAAAGCGATGCGTTACGGGAGAGGTGAAGTTGGCCCGATCTTTGTATGAGTGCATTGGCGTCTTCATTGTAGAAGAACCGATAAATTCCCGGGGATATCCCTCCCTCCGGGTTCGGACGACGGCCCCGCGCCCCTCCACGCGGGGCCGTCGC
>JBLNFH010000014.1:0-3980 GCA_050263475.1 Deltaproteobacteria bacterium | reverse complement strand
GTGAGCACGATGATGGGATCGATGGGAGTCGACATGGGAATGGGAATGCTCGGCGGCATGGGGATGAGAATGACGTCCCAGGCCGGTTCGAGGATCGGCGCCACCGTGGGGACCGCGATCGGCGGCCCGGTGGGAGGATTCATCGGGGGCTGGCTCGGCCAGCAGGCGGCCGAATGGATGGTCTCGAAAGTGCAGGGTGCCGCAACGAACGGGATGAGCGGGATGATGCCGGGGGCAGGGATTCGGGCGCAGTGAGGTCCGTCAGGGACCGCCGGGTTTCTTCACCTTCCTTCGCTCCGCGACCCTCAGGACGGCAGCCTGGTTTCTCCGTCGGTCCTCGTCGGTCTCGAGGACCAGTTGCGGGACCTCCACGGGCCTGCCGTCCGCATCGATCGCCACCATGGTGATGTAGCACGAATTGGTGTGCGTCTTCTTACCGGTCAGAAGATCTTCCGCTTCGACGCGGACGCCGATTTCCATCGACGTTTTCCCGACGTAATTCATCGACGCCTTGATGGTCACCAGGTTTCCGACGAACACCGGGGCGTGGAAATCGAACCGGTCGACCGTCGCGGTGACGACGTTTCGTCCGGAGTGGCGGATCGCGACGACCCCCGCCGCCTCGTCCGCCAGTTTCATGATGTTGCCGCCGTGGACGTTCCCGCTGATGTTTGCGTCCAGCGGGGTCATCACCTGCGACAGCACCAGCCGGGTGGCCGAAACCGGCTTCGGATCGCCCGCCATCGGTTCCTTATTCCTTCGGGACCAGGATGATCTCGATCCGGCGGTTCTTCGCCTTCCCCTCCGGGGTGTCGTTCCCCGCGACCGGCTTGTACTCCCCGTAGGCGACCGCGGAGAGCTGGGCGGGGTCGATCCCCTGCTCCTGCAGGTAGCGGGCGACGTTGATGGCGCGCGCCGCGGACAGCTCCCAGTTGGAGGGGAATTTCTTCGCCAGCATCCCTACGATCGGCACGTTGTCCGTGTGGCCCTCGATCCGGATCGACTTGTCTTTCACGTCCGCAAGGATGGAGACGATTTTTCGCAGGATGGTCTGCCCGCCGGCTTTCACCTCCGCCTTGCCGGAGTCGAAGAGGATGGCGTCCACCATGTTGACGGTCAGCTTGCCCTTAAGTTCCGATATCGTCATCTGCCCCTCGGCGATCTCCCCCTTCATCTTTTCCATCAGGTCCTCGTACGTCTTGCTGGCCTTTTGGGTCTCCTCCCGGGCCTTCTGCAGGTCGGCGACCTCCTGACGGAGCCGCCGGTTCTCGGTTTCCAGCACCGCGATCTTCTGCCGCAGCTCCAGGATCGTGTGGGTCAGGGTATCGGACTTCGCCTGGAGCACGTTCTCCAGGTTCAGGTTGTCGGCCGCCAGCCGGTCACGGTCCTCGGTCAGGCTGGCTACCTGGGCATTCAGCGCCGAATTCTCGTCGGATAGGACCTTGTATTTCTGCTGCAGGGCGGCCAATTCACGGGTCAGACCCTCCGCCTCGCTCACTTTCTTCGCATAAGTGCTTCCCATGACGGTGCATCCGCCCGAGACGAGGACCAGGACCATCCCTGCCGCCAGCAGCAACATCGGTTTCTTTCCCACGGCGAACCTCCTGTATGGGGAGCTTCGAACTCATTAAACTATACCGGAATTCCGTCGAAATCGGAGTAAAATGCCCCAATCCCGCTTTCCCGTTTCCCATCGATGGGCCGATGGGGGGATGGGTCGCGGCGAAACATCCATCGCAGGAGCAGGGGGGGGAAAATGGGAAGGATAGCGGCGTTCGCGGGTACCATCCTGGCGGGGCTCTGTTTCGCAGGCCTTGTCGCGGCGGCGGACCCGCCTGGAAAGCTCGTTCTCAAGGTCTACCCGAAGCGGACCGTCACGTTCGACCACAAGGGACACGCGAAACGGATCGGCGACTGCCGGAAGTGCCACCACATGAGCTCGCCGGGGGAGGAGGAGAAGTGCTCCGAGTGCCACTCTGCCAAGGGGGACAAGGACACCCCCTCGTTCCGAGAAGCCATGCACATGCGGTGCAAGAACTGCCACATGAGGGACAACAAGAAGGTCAAGGGCTCCTGCAAGGAGTGCCACCCGGAGGTGAAGTCGAAGCTCTGAGGCGGGGGATGGGAGGCGTGCCGGCCCGCGGCGTCAAGGTAAAGAGCCGTATTTTCAAGCGCCTGCGCGTTACGGATCCCGGATGTCTCTCCGAGAGCAGGAAGCCGTGAAGAAACGACGTGGAGATGCCGATAGGAACGGGAACCGTCGAAAAACGTCCAGGGAAGGGGATATGAACAGGCCTTCGCAAACAATGGAATGGGATTTCCACGGTCCGGCAGGCGAGGCCTTGCTGGAAACCGTGCATCGGTTGACGCTGGTCGCGCAATACCGGGATGAGGGCGCCCACTCTCACTGCAGAAGGGTCCGGTTCTACACCGAGTTGGTCGCGAACCGGCTGGGCATTTCCGGGATCGATGCGGGGATCATGACGTTCTCGAGCCCCATGCACGATATCGGGATGGTCGCCATACCGGACTCGATCCTCCTGAAACCGGAGAGGCTGACGGCGGAGGAGTTCGAGCTCATGAAAACCCACACGACCATCGGCGGTAAGATCCTCGGGGACTCGGACAACCCGTACCTGGTTTCCGCCGGGAAGTTCGCCGTCTCCCACCATGAAAGGTGGGACGGGAGCGGTTATCCCCTCGGGCTGATCGGGGAGCGGATCCCGATCGAGGGAAGAATCATGTATCTCGTCGACAAGTACGACACGCTTCGGAGCCGGCGTCCGTACAAGCCCCCCTTCCAGCATGAGGCCTCGGTCCTGATCATCACCCGGGGCAATTACAACACGAGGCCCGAGCACTTCGATCCCGACATCCTGGATATCTTCGCTTCCTGCGATAAGGACTTCCGGGAAATATTCGACTCGAATCCGACGGTGTAGGCGCATTCCGCATCTCCCGGCAAACCCCCCTCCGCTATTGCCGGAAGACGGGGGAGAGGCGTAATCTGTTCCCTATGCGCAAAAGATGGGTGTCGCGTAGATCGGGAGCGGCCGCGCTGGCCGTGTTCGCGGCGATCGCCATGGCGGGCGCCGCCTGCGAGAGGGAGACGACGGCCGCGCGCCCGGGGGCTCGCGCCAAGGCCGACGATCCCCGGCCGGTGCGCGTCGTCGAAGCGGCGGAGGTGCGCCTGCCGCGCACGGTGACCGTCACGGGCACCCTGGCCGCCGACGAGGAGGTCGCCGCGGGCTTCAAGGTTTCCGGCCGGGTGAGCGTACTGGCGGTCGACCTCGGCAGCCGGGTGCAGAAAGGGCAGGTTCTCGCGCGCCTCGACCCGTCGGACTTCCAGATCCGCGTCGAGCAGGCCGAAGCCGCGCTGCGCCAGGTGCGTGCGGGGCTGGGGCTTCCGCCGGAAGGCACGGACGATCGCGTCGATCCGGACAAGACGGCGCTGGTCCGCGAGGCGCGGGCGGTGCTCGAGGAAGCCCGCCTGAACCGCGACCGCATGGCCATGCTTCGGGAGAAGGATCTCGTCGCGCGGGCCGAGTTCGACACGGCCATCTCCCGGCTGCTGGTCGCCGAGAGCCGCTACCAGGCCGCCGTCGAGGAGGTTCGGAACCGCCATGAGCTGCTGGCCGAGAGGCGCTCCGCGCTCTCCCTGGCCCGCCAGCAGCTTGCCGACGCCGTGTTGCATGCGCCGATCGACGGATCGGTGCGGGAGCGCCGGGCCTCCGTGGGAGAGTTTTTGGCGGCCGGCGCCCCGGTGGTCCGGCTGGTCCGCATTCACCCGCTCCGGCTCCGGGTGGCGGTCCCGGAACGGGACGCTCCCTCCATCCGGGCGGGACAGGCGGTCAAGGTCCGGCTGGAAGGGGATCCCGCGGAGCACGCGGGCCGGGTGGTCCGGCTGAGCCCGGCCATCCAGGAGCAGAACCGCACGATGGTCGTGGAGGCCGAGGTGGCGAACCGGGAGGGGAGGCTTC
>JBLNFH010000013.1:0-6807 GCA_050263475.1 Deltaproteobacteria bacterium | reverse complement strand
TGGAATACTGGTTCGGCATGTAATACTCCTCCGGCGATTCCTCGAGGATACGGTGCGCCAGCCGGATCGCCCCGTCGGTAGCCTCGTTGAATGGCGACAGGACCAGTTCCGCGCCGAAGGCGGACAGGACCGCCCGGCGCTCCATGCTGACGCAGGCGGGCATCACCAGTTTGACCCGATACCCGCTGGCTACCCCCAGCATCGCGAAGGCGATCCCCGTGTTTCCGGAGGTCGGCTCCAGGATCGTCTTGTCCGGAGTCAGCTCCCCCCGTTTCTCCGCGCCCTCGATCATGAACCGCGCGGGACGATCCTTGACCGACCCGCCCGGGTTGTTCCCTTCGAGTTTGACAAGAAGCCGGACCGCCGGGTTGGGGTTCAGTTTGCGAAGCTCGACGACGGGTGTGGAACCGATGGCGGATCGAAGATCCTGGCGCTTTCTGGTTGCGACCGACATTTGTAGTCCCTCCAGGGACAGGAAGTTACTTCCGTATCGAAATGAACTCTCGGGAAATTAAAGCACAAATCCCTCCGGCAGTGCATTGTCGTTTTTAAGGGGATCGCGATGGGTCCCCCTACTTCGCCGGGATCTGCTTGAGCGTTTCGACCAGGAGGTCCTTCACCTTCTGCACGCTGGGGACGAACAGCTGTTCGCCCGCCGTGTGGACTTTCTCGTTCGTCGGCCCGATGGAGATCATGTCCAGGTTCGGATACTTCCCGTAGATCGTGCCGCATTCCAGTCCCGCATGGATGGCGCCGATGTCGGGTTCCTTTCCGAAGAGGGCAAAGTAGACATCCGACATGAGGAGAACGATCGGCGATCCGGGATTCGGCTTCCATCCCGGGTAGCGGCCCGAGTATTCCACCTGCGCCCCCGCCAGCTCCCATACGCTGGAGAGCATCGCCCCCACGTCGTCGATGGACGTATCCGCCGAACTGCGGATCCGGTTTTCGACATCGATCGCGCGGTCCCTGGCCCGGACGATGCCCATGTTGGTCGAGGTCTCGACGAGGTTGGCCACGTTGTCGCTCATGCGGATCACTCCCTGGGGAGTGCCGTAGAGGGCGTTCACCAGGTCGCGCTGGGCCTTCTCGTTCATGATCCTGCGGGGCAGGTCGGCGGCGGACGCCGTCACGCTCAGTTTGGTCTCGACGGCTCCCAGTTCGCTCTTCAGGATCCCTTCGTATTCCGTGACATGCGCCAGGAATTCGGCTTCCCGTCCCCACGGGATGCAGACAAGCGCGGTTCCCTCACTGGGGATGGCGTTGGCCGCCGTCCCGGAGTCGATCTGCGACACGCGGAGGCCGTACCTTCCGGATGCATCCTTCAGGAAGCGCACCAGAAGCTTGGCCGCGTTGCCGAGCCCCTTGTCGATGTCGATCCCCGAATGACCGCCCTGGAGCCCCTGGACGGCGAACCGGTAGGCCGTCATCCGCCCCGGAATGCTCGTCTCGAGGTAGGGGGACTTGATATCCGCGGCTTCCCCGCCCGCGCAGCCGATCGTGAAATTGCCCTCGACCTCGTCGTCCAGGTTGAGGAGGATGTCCCCCGTCAGCAGATCCGGCGCCAACCCGTTGGCGCCGTCCATGCCGATCTCCTCGTTCACGGTGAACAACGCTTCCAGCGGGCCGGACACGATGGTGCTCGATTGCAGGACGGCCAGGGCCAGGGCGATCCCGATTCCGTCATCGGCGCCCAGGGTCGTCCCCTCGGCCCGCACCCAGTCGTCCTCCACGTAGGCCGCGATCGGGTCGTTCTCCCAATCGTGGACCGTTTCGGGCGTCTGGTTGGCCACCATGTCCATGTGGGCCTGTAAAATCACTCCCTTGCGGTTCTCCATGCCGGGAGTGGCCGGTTTCCGGAGGATCACGTTCCCCACGTTGTCGACGATCGTCTGGAGCCCGAGGCCGTTACCGAACGACACGAGGTAATTCCTGATTTTCTCCTCGTGAAGGGAAGGGCGCGGGATCTGCGTCACTTCATAAAAGCGCTGCCAGACGTCCTGGGGGGCCATGTTTTGGACCGCATCCCCCAGCGGGATCTTTTCGGCCTCGGCTACGCCAGGCGATACGAGATAGTACCCAAAAGCGGCAGCCAGGATCGCCAATGACAACCTGATGATTCGTCTTGTCTTTAGCATGATCGCGATCTCCTTTCCGCCGGATCCCTGTCCCGGCCGGCGGTTCATCTCCGTGACCGCATCGGTGCCGGGAATGGTGGCTTACGTTCATGATACCGCGATATTCGCGCATATCGATATAGTATCTGTGGCCCGCCTGCACAAGGTGCCAGGCGACCGGGCAGGCGAGTCGGAACCTCCGGAAATGGGAATCCCCGGGGTGCGGCAACACCGGAATTCCGCAGGGCAAAAAAGGAAGCAGAATGCCTGCGATCAGTGGTGGCCTGGGTTCGTCACCACACTGCCCCCGTCTCCGCCTCCGCCGGCGCCGGCGGCGATCCCGATCCCGATGGCCGCTGCGATTCCGAGGGCGATCCAGCCGATCGTTCCATAGGATCTTCCCGTCGCCGTTTTCTTCCTCGCCGCATCCTCGGCGTTGGTCGTCCCGTTCGCGTCCGTGGCCGGATCCTGCCCGATCCCCGGCACGGCGGTCTTTTTCGGCCACGTTTCCCAATCCGTGGAAGCCCCGTTCGCATCCGTGGCCGTATCCTGCCCGGTACCCGGCACGGCCGTCTTCTTCGGCCACGTTTCCCAGGTGTCGGCGGCGATGGAACGGGAAACGGCCCCCAGGCTCATGAGGAAGAAGGAGACAGCGCAAAGGATTGCGACGACGGATTTTCCCGTAGTCCGAAGTAGGGTTCCATGCATATCCAACCTCCGAAGTCCTAGCGGGTTACCATTGCTTCGATTTGTGGCAACCCGTAAGCCCTCCCGCCTGCGGATTGCACGTAGTGCCGTCGTACCGGACATTGGGGAGGATCGTCTCCGAGGCCGGTTGCTCGAATGCAGGCGTGGCCAGGTTCTGGAAGTGGCCGGACACGTTCACCTTCGCCACGTCGTGGCACCGCGTGCACGTCGACGCGCCGAGTCCGAATACGGTGATGTGCCCCTCGTGCTTTCCTGAGTTGTAGCTGTTGTATTGGGTCGTGCCGGAAACGTGGCAGTTCAGGCACGCATGGGGGACGTCGATCGCGTCGGCCGCTGTCTGCCAGTCGGGTGTTGCCTGCCCGCCGTGGCAGATCACGTTCGAGCAGGTCCGGTTCGCGGCGGTGAAGGCAGACGTCCCGGACATCGCGTTGTACTCCGCCAGTAAGGCGATATCCCCCGGGGGCACTCGCAACGCATCCTTCCCCGAACGTGCGTTGGCGCGGTTGTAATGGCTCAAGGTATCGGTCCCCAGCCCGTTGTGGCAAGTATCGCAGGCGATCGGGGCCCCCGCGGCATTCAGCGCGATGTGGGTCGAATGCGCCCCGGCGATGTTCGGATACGCCGCCCCCGCCGGCGCGTTCCCGTCGGGAGGGGCGGCATGGCAGGAGGTGCAGTTCAAGGCGGTCAGCGGCGACGCCGCGTGGCAGGTGCCGCATGCGGGGCCGGCCTTTGACGACGGCGCGGCAAGGTCGTGACAGGCGCCGCACGCCGTTGCGAACGTACCGGCGGCCACGTGGTAGTGGGTATTGTCGTTGTACGGCGCCGGGTGCGGAACCGGGTTCGGAACCGGAATCTCCCCGTGGCACAGCGTGTTATTGAAGCATCCGGGGACCGTCCCCGCCGGGGCTGGTGCTGCCGGGTGGTTCGCCGGGTTGTTTAGCGACCCCGGGAAGTGGCAGAACGCGCATACCGCGGCGTTTCCCGTTTCGGCGGTGGTCGTGTGGGTGTACGTTGAGCCCGCGGAGGCACGCCAGGGGCCGGCCGAGTGCGGGGCGCTCACCCCGTGACATGTGTAGCAGGAGACCCCGGATACCCCGCCCGCGAAATCGATCCCGGTTCCGTGACAGACCTGGCAGGAGGGGAAACCGGTGGTGGAGGATGCAACCGCCTTCGTGCCGCCCCCGTGCGGCTGACCCGCCGGCGGCGTCGTCACCCAGGCATTCCCCACCGGGTGCGGCGCCGGGTTCGGAACCGGGTTCGGAACCGGAATCTCCCCATGGCACAGCGTGTTATTGAAGCATCCGGGGGCCGTCCCCGCCGGGGCTGGTGTTGCCGGGTGGTTCGCCGGGTTGTTTGGCGAACCCGGGAAGTGGCACTGCGCGCATACCGCGGCGTTCCCCGTTTCGGCGGTGGTCGTGTGGGTGTACGTGGAACCCGCGGAGGCACGCCAGGGGCTGGCCGAGTGCGGGGCGTCCACTCCATGGCAGGTGAAGCACGACACCTGCGAGCCACCGCCGGAGAAACCCACTCCGTGACAGATCTGGCAGGAGGCGAACCCCGATCCTTCGGAGGGCCGTTTTGCCGCGGCGCCGTGTTCGTGGGCAGCGGGAGGAGTCGCGGACCAGCCTGCGACCGGACCGTGATGGCAACTCGAGGGATTTCCGAAGCAGGAAACTTTTGAGGTCCCGCCGGAGAGGTCCGCACCGTGGCATTCGGTACAGGAACTGATTCCGCTGTTGGCAAGGTAGGTCAGCGTGGCGGATTTTGCGTGCTGGCCGCCGGAGGGAACTGCCACCCACCCGGGCGGGCTGATCACGACGTCGGAGGAATCGTTGGTCCCGCATCCGGCGATCCCTGCGAAGGCAACCAGGAGGAACAGCGACAGCGTGGAATGCCGGAGACCCCGGATGGGATGCATGGGGAACATCGAGTCTACCCCTGTCCCCCCCGGTGGCCCCAGCCCTTATCCATAGAATTTAATCGGTTTACACCGGCCGGTCAAGCCCGATATCCCGAATGAGATACAAATTGTGCGATGTCGGATTATTTGCCATCGTGAGGGTATGGCGCGCGATCCATGCTCGTCGACGAACGATGGAGGAAGCGGCAATGAACGGTGACGGCCTATCCGGCGCCGGCATCCGCTTGTTCCTGGGAAAGGGCGGCGTGGGGAAGACAACGTGCGCCGCGGCCACGGCGCTCCTCTTCGCGGATGCCGGTGAGCGGACACTGGGTCTGTCCACCGACCCCACGCCGTCGTTGTCGCACATCTTCGATCGACAGCGGTCGGAGCCCGAGCACGAGGTTGTGAAGCACCTCTTCCTCACCGAACTCGGGTTGGAGGAAGTGCGTGCGATGTGGGACGAGCGATTCGGGCGCGAGGTGTACGCCGTCTTTTCGGCTTTTGTGGACGTGGAGTACGACACCTTCGTCGAGTTCATGACGTCCGTGCTGCCGGGGCTCAACGAGGAGTTCATGGTGGACTACGTCCGCCGCCTCGCGTTGGAGGGCCGCTACCGGCGCATCGTATGGGACACGGCGCCCCTGGGCCAGACGCTGGCCCTGTTGGGCGCCCCGTCCCTCCTCGCTCGCCACCTGCGCATGGCGCCGAGAGTCTACTCCCACCTGCGGACGTCCGGTGAGCGACGCGAGTCGATGATGGATGTGCTGCGACGATGGGAATCGCTCGCCAGCTTGTGCATGGCGTTTCTGCGCCAGGCCGTTCGGTTCGTAATGGTGACCATTCCGGAGGCGCTTGCATTGCGTCAGTTGAATGACGTCTTCCGCGAGCTGGCGCGCTACGAGCTGAAGGTGGAGCATCTGATCGTGAACAACGTGATCACGATCGCGGACTCGCCCTTCCTCGCGCAGAAGGCCGCGCAACAACAAGAGCATCTGCATCAGCTGCGGCGGCGGTATGGCCGGCTGCCGATTACGGAGATCCCGCTCTTCCCGCAAGAGATCCAGGGCCTGGAGCGTCTTCGACAGGTTGCCGCAGTGCTTGGTCCCGGGTTGCATGACCGATAATGGAAGGTCGACACCGGTTGTGCCGCAGACCCCAGTCATCCACGCAAATTCAAATGGTGCCGGAGGAGGGGGTCGAACCCTCATGTCCTTGCGGACACGGGATTTTGAGACGGAGTAGAAAGGGAGTGAGGTAGCAGGCAGTAGTAGGCAACAGTTGGAACTAATTGGGGGATCCAGAATATCGGTTCCCCTCTTTCGTATCTAATCGGGTTCCGTGGGCAGGGTCTACTGCACATTTTACTGCACAGTCAGGGGAGGTAGGATCCTGGCCGAAATTAACTTCGATAATATTAGACTCTTCCGAGATCGGGGCAATTTTTGGGAAAGTGTTTTCTGGTAGTATCTGGTCACGTTTCGATTAGCCCACAATCAGGCCGAGGATACCTTACTCGCTCCTTGCGTATGGAATGGACGACAGTAGATTGCTCTCTCACGGCGAAAACGCTGGTTCGAACCCCGCTGGGACCGCCACGGAAACAAAGGGGATTTCGGATAAAACCGGAATCCCCTTCTCTTATACAATCCCTTTCCCCACATTATTCCCCACATGGGGAGGGACGATTTGCCGATCGCAACGTTCTGAATTCTAAACGACTAAGCGCTATGAAGATTGTCGAGCAGTTCCTTGGCCGCTTGCAGATCGGGCGTGGCGAAACCTTCGGTGAACCAACCGTAAACGGGCGCAAGGAGATCGGTGGCTTTGTCGTTTCGGCCTTGATCGCTCCACAGCCGCGCGAGACTCACGGCGGCGCGCAACTCCCAAAGTTTCGCGCTCTGCCGGCGTGCGATCGACAACGCCCGCTCGAAGCTGGTCTCGGCCCCAACCTCGTCTTGGGCGAGGAAATCTCACCGCGCATTCGGTGCAGTTCGGCCTCGAAATGCCCCTCCGTCGTTGTTGCCAGCGTGATGGCTTCGTCCAACAGCGCGCGGGCAAGCTCGCGCTCGCCGATGCTGG
>JBLNFH010000012.1:0-4071 GCA_050263475.1 Deltaproteobacteria bacterium | reverse complement strand
TCCGGTACGCTTCCGACTTCAGGTAGCCGCGCAGGGGGCCGCGGATCGGCAGGACCTGCTCCGCGGGCTCCCAGGGGAGCGGCTCACACGTGTCGGCCCGGATCAGGCACCCCGATTCGATCGCCTCGGAGGCAAGCGCAAGGGGGATCCCCTTCAGGTCGCGGGCGATCGCCTGGAATCTCCCCTCCCCCGCCGGGTCCAGGAACCGGAAGGCGCGGGAGTAGAAAAGCGCGGTGTGGAAATGATCGGGGACATCGAGGATCCCGTCGATGGCAAGCTCCCGGCCGATCTCCCGCAGGAGGTCGAGGCTTTGCGGCATCAGCCCCAGCCCCGGCCGCTGCTGGCCCGGGAGGCGCGGGCGCGCGGCGGTGAACGGACGGTCGGGGTCGGAGAGTCCGAGCCAGTGGATGAGCAGGATGCGGAACATGCTCTCCTCGGTGAACGGCCCGATGGCCTTGCGGGGATGGAAGCGGCAAAGCTCCAGCCGCGCCTCGAGGAGAATGCGGTCGCGGGAAGGCGCCCCGGCGTAAAGGAACACGCGCTGGTCCGCGGGGTCCTCGCATTCCAGAACCAGCAGCGGATCGGGATACCCCCGAAGGGCCATCCCCTCGAGGATCCCCGCCCGGGAGAGACTCGAGCGGACCTCATCCGGACCGAACCTCCCGAAAAGGAGGTTCCCGGGGTTTTCCCCGGTCAGCTCGAACAGCAGTTCGCCTTCCGTCGGGGAGGAGCTGGGCTTCTCCCGCGAAGCGCGGAGCAGCGGGAACGCGAGGAGCCGCCGGAGATTGAAGCTGTAACGCGGTTTCCGTTCCATCTCCGCCAGAAGTGTATCACAAGGCCGGAAAAGGAGATTGACACACACGAAGGGAAAGGAATAAATTATCTAGTTCCCGATGGTTCGGGGTTTCCTCGAAGGAAGGAGTCTACGGCATGAAGCGCACCTACCAGCCGCACAACCTGCGGCGGAAAAGAACCCACGGGTTCCGCGCGCGCATGGCGGCACCGGGCGGAAGGGCGGTCCTGTCCCGGCGCCGCGCCAAGGGTCGCAAGCGCCTTTCCGTGACGGTCAGCGGCAAGAAGTGACCTTGCCCGCAGGGGCGGGTGCGGCGAAGGGAAACCGCGGCGGTTTCCGGTTTCTGCGGGACGAGCGGCTGCGCACCGACCGGGAGTATCGGGAAGTCGTGCGCAAAGGGGAGCGTACCGCGACCCCTCACTTCACCGTGTACCGCGATTTCCTGGGAGGGTCCCGCGGCAAGGTCGGGATCTCGGTCGGGAAGCGGGCGGGCCGCGCCGTCGTCCGCAACCGGATCAAACGGGTCCTGCGGGAGATGGTCCGGCTCCACAAGTGCGCATTTCCCGGCAGGAGCCGCACCGCCATCGTCGTGAAGAAAGCCCCTTCCCGGCCGGGGCTGGCCGAGGTATCCGCGGAGCTGCTTCCCGCGATCTCGCGCCGATGGGGACGGAAGGAGGAATCTTCACAGTGCGCGCAAGCGATCTCTTCATCACCGTCCTGAAATTCTACCAGCGCGCGATCTCTCCCTACCTCGGGGACTGCTGCAGGTTCCATCCCAGCTGCTCCAACTATATGATAGGCTCTATCCGCGAGAACGGGTCATTGTTAGGGGTTCTTGACGGGGCATGGCGGATCCTGCGGTGCCACCCGTTTCATCCGGGCGGGGTCGATCCGCCGCGGAGGATCCATCTCTTCGGAACGGGGGTTTCATGCAAAAAAACATGATCCTGGCGATCGTCCTGTCGATCGCCATTCTGCTGGGATATCAATATTTCTTCGCGCCGCCGCCGAAAGTCCCGGCGCCGCCCCAGGGAACGGCGCAGGAAGCCGGGAAGGACAACGCGGCCCGGCCCGCCGCGCAGCAGGGGAGCGCAGCGCCCGCGACGCCGGCGGAGGCGCCCCCTCCGGGGCTGGTCCCCAAAACCAGCCCGCCGGTCCGGCAGATCCGGGTTTCGACCCCTCTCTACACGGCGACGATCTCCACCGGCGGGGGAGGGATCCCGTCGTTCCGGCTGAACGACTATAAGGACGTCCCCGGCCCCAAGGGCAGGCCTCTCGAGATCATCGGCTCCGACGGGACCCGCCCGCTGCCGCTGGACCTCTACCTGAACGAGAGCGAGCCCTCCTTTCCCCCGATCCCGGTGTTTTCATCGGCCGCCCCCGATGCCTTGGCGGTCGGGGCCGGGGAGAAAAAGAGCGTTCTTTTGACCTGGGAATCCGCCCGGGGCGTGCGCATCGTCCGGGAATACGAGTTCTCGGGCGGCCGGTACGATTTCGCGGTCCGCGAGCAGGTGTCCAACGGCTCGAAGGAGCCGATCCGGCTGCGGCCGGGATTCGAGCTGTCCCAGGACTTCAAGGGGGAGCTCGCCGCGGATTCCTATACCTTCACCGGCGCTGTCGTGGAAACGAAAGGAAAGATCGAGCAGCTGGATCTGAAGAAGATCGGGAAAGGGAAGATCGAGAAATATCCCGTATCCTGGGCGGCAGCCGACTCGAAATACTTCGGGCTCATCCTGATGCCGGAGAAGCCGTGGACGCTGGAGCAGATCGGGCTTTCGGGGGAGACCGGCATCCGCATGTCCGTCGCGGACGCGCCGGCGGCGCTGTCCCCCGGCGAGACGGTCCGCTCCCAGGCACGGATGTTCGCGGGACCGAAACGGTATGACCTTCTGAAGGAGACGGGAAAGGGTCTCGAGGAGCTGATCGACTACGGCTGGTTCTCCATCGTGGCCAAGCCGCTGGTGTGGCTGATGAAGGCCAGCAACCGCGTCACCCGCAATTACGGGATCGACATCATCATCCTCACGATCCTGATCAAGGTCCTGTTCTTCCCGCTGACGCAGAAGTCGATGGTTTCCATGAAGAAGATGCAGGACCTCCAGCCGATCCTGGCCAAGCTGCGGGAGAAGTACAAGGACGACACGCAGCGGCTCAACCAGGAAACGATGAACCTGTACAAGACGTACAAGATCAACCCGCTGTCGGGCTGCCTCCCGATGCTGCTGCAGATCCCGGTGTTCATCGCGCTCTACAAGGGGCTCCTGGTGACGATCGAGCTGCGCCACGCCCCGTTCTTCCTGTGGATCAACGACCTGTCGGCACCCGAACACCTGTGGGACATCCCGGTGGCGGGGTACACGATCCCGATCCGGCTCCTGCCGCTGCTCATGGGGATCTCGATGTTCGTCCAGCAGAAGATGACGCCGGCGGCGGGCGATCCGAACCAGCAGAAGATCATGCTGCTGATGCCCGTCATCTTCACCTTCATGTTCTGGGGGTTCCCGACGGGGCTGGTCATCTACTGGCTGGCGAACAACGTCTTGAGCATCGGGCAGCAGATGATCCACAACGCCCAGGCCGAGGCGGCCAAGAAGGCCACGCCGGCATAGGCCGCATCTCCCGATGGAGGAGCCTCGCGTGGAAGGCGGCCGATTCCGGGGCGAAGCGACGATCGTCGCTCCCGCGACCCCGCCCGGGGCGGGGGCCGTCTCCATCCTGCGGCTGTCCGGGCCCGACGCATTTCCCGTGGCGCGCCGGCTGACCGGGATCGACCCCGCCGCGCATCCCCCCCGGACGCTTTCCCGCTGCGTGATCCGTAACGCCGCCGGGACGGAAATCGATTCCGGGCTCGCCGTCTTTTTCCCGGGGCCGCACAGCTTCACCGGCGAGGACGTCGTCGAAATCCACCTGCACGGCAACCCGATCCTCGTGGACGAGATCGCCGCCGCCGCATGCTCCCTTGGCGCGGTGCCCGCCGCACCGGGAGAGTTTTCCCGCCGCGCCTTCGAAAACGGGAAAATGGACCTGACGCAGGCGGAGGGGCTATGCGATCTCATTGCGGCGCGGACGGCGGCCTCGGCGCGCGCCGCCCTTCGCCAGCTGAACGGGGGGATCCGGGAGGCGATCGCCCCGCTGCGGGAGCGGGTCCGGAACCTCCTGGTCCTGCTGGAGTCCTCCATCGATTTCTCCGACGAGGAGGGGATCGGCACGCTTTCCGCGGCAGAAGTTATAGAACGGGTATCTGAAATTAACGGTTCACTCTCCCGATACCTGGAGTC
>JBLNFH010000011.1:0-6136 GCA_050263475.1 Deltaproteobacteria bacterium | reverse complement strand
TCCCCCCCACCGGAAACCGAAACCTTTGCCCCGCCGGAAAGATCGTATGGTTGGGGAAAGGAGGCCGCCATGCTGAGAAAAGCCTATCTGAAAAAGCTGGAAGCCCGTCTGGAGGACTGGGTGGACGAGGTTTCCCGGCTTCGGGAGGAAGCGGAAAAAGCGAAGACGGACATGAAGATGAAATACCGGGAGCAGCTGGAGGTGCTGCGATCCAAACAGGAACTTGCGCTCCAACGGATCCGCGAGCTGCGCGAGGCGGGAGAGGGCAACTGGGGGAAGTTCAAGTCGGGCGCCGAGGAAGCCGTGGAAGACCTGAAAAAAGCCGTTCAGGACGCGATAGAAAAGCTGCGGAAGAGCGCATGACGCAGGGCGCCGGCATCCTCTCCTATTGCGGGCGGTGGCGGACCGTGCGACGGCGCAGGAACCCCTGGAACTGGTCCATGTAGGTGTAGACGACCGGTGTGAGGTACAGGGTGACCAGCTGGGAAAAGAGCAGCCCGCCCACCACGGCGACACCCATGGGCCGGCGGGCGTCGGCGCCCGCCCCGAATCCTATCGCGATCGGGAGCGTCGCCATCAGCGCGGACATCGTGGTCATCATGATGGGCCGGAAGCGGACGAGGCACCCTTCGTAGATCGCGTCGTGCGGGCTTTTCCCCTCCTTCCTCTCCGCCACCAGCGCGAAGTCGATCATCATGATGGCGTTTTTCTTGACGATCCCCACCAGCATGATGATCCCCACGAACGCGTACAGGTTCAGGTCCATTCCGAACAGCAGGAGGGCCACCAGCGCCCCGAACGCCGCGGAGGGGAGCCCGGAGAGGATCGTCAGAGGGTGGACGAAGCTCTCGTAGAGGATCCCCAGCACGATATAGATGACCAGGATGGCCAGGAGCAGCAAAATGCCCAGGCCCTTCAGTGAAGCCTGGAACGCCTGGGCCGTCCCCTGGAAACTCGTGGTGATCGTCGCGGGAAGGCTGGCGCGGGCGACCTTCCCCACCGCCGCGACGGCATCCCCAAGGGCGACCCCGGGCCGCAGGTTGAAGGAAATCGTCACGGACGGGAGTTGGCCCAGGTGGTTCACCAGCAGGGGACCCACGCCGGGCGTCCGCTTCGTCACCGCCGCAAGCGGCACCATCGCCCCCGAGGCGGAGCGCACGTAGAGCCGCGACAGCGAGGCGGGCGCTTCCTGGAATTGGGGCAGCAGCTCCAGGATGACCTTGTAGGTATTCGTCGGGGTGAAAATCGTCGAGATCTGCCGGCTTCCGTAGGCGCTGAAAAGGGCGTCCTCGATCTGCTGGGCGGAGAGCCCCGTCACCCTCGCCATGTCCCGGTCGATCTCCACGTTCACCTGCGGGTTCGCGATCTGAAGGTCGCTCGTCACATCCTGAAGCCCGGGAATTTCCCTCATTTTCGCCTCAAGCATCGGAGCCATCCGGTAGAGTTCCCGGGTATCCGTCCCCTGCAGCGTCAGCTGGTACTGGCTCTTCGTCAGCTGCCCCCCGATGCGGATCGGGGGGAGGTTCTGGAGGAAGGCCCGGACCCCCGGGACGGTGGCCAGCTTGGGGCGAAGATCCTGGATGACCTCGTCGGCGCCCTTCCGCTCCTCCCGGGGCTTCAGGAGCAGAAAGATCCGGCCGGAGTTCGAGGCGATGTTCGGCCCGCTGGGCCCGATGCTGGAGATGTAGGCGCCGATGTTCGGGTCGGCGCGGACGATGCGGGCGACCGCCTGCTGGTGGCGCGCCATGTCGTCGAAGGAGATCCCCTGGGCGGCCTCGGTGAATCCGAAGATGGACCCGGTGTCCTCGTTCGGGAGGAACCCCTTCGGCATGACGATGAACAGGTAGATCGTCGCCGCCAGCAGGACGACGGACAGGAGGATCGTGGCCAAGCGGTACTGCAGGACCCTGGAGAGGGTCCAGTCGTAGGCGCCGACCATGGCGTCGAACACCTTCTCCGATTTGGCGTAGAGCCGCCCGTGCCGCTCCGCCGCCGGGGGTCGCAGGAACCGGCTGCAGAGCATCGGCGTCAGGCTGAGCGAGACGACCCCCGAGACCAGGATCGCCGAGGTGATCGTGACGGCGAATTCGTGGAGGAGCCTCCCCACGACTCCCCCCATGAACATCACGGGGAGGAAGACCGCGGCCAGCGACAGCGTCATCGACAGGATCGTGAAGCCGATCTCCTTCGATCCGTTCAGGGCCGCCTCGAGGACCCCCTCGCCCTTTTCCATGTGCCGGACGATGTTCTCCAGCATGACGATCGCGTCGTCCACCACGAAACCGACGGACAGGGTCAGCGCCATCAGCGAGAGGTTGTCCAGGCTGTACCCCAGCGCGTACATGAGGGCGAAGGTCCCCACGATGGAAAACGGCAAGGCAAGGCTGGGGATCACCGTGGCGGACAGGTTGCGCAGGAACAGGAAGATCACCAGGACCACCAGGAAGACCGCCAGGATCAGGGTGAACTTGACATCGCCCACCGAGTCCCGGATCGAGGCGGACCGATCGTACAGGACGGCGAGGTTCACCGACGTCGGGATCGCGGTGCGCAGCGTCGGGAGGAGCGTCCGGACGTTGTTCACCACTTCCACCGTGTTCGTGCCGGGCTGGCGCAGGATCGCCAGGACGATGGCGCGGGTGTCGTTGTACCAGCTCGCCACCTTGTCGTTCTCCACGCTGTCCACGACGGCGCCGATGTCCTGGAGGCGCACGGGCGATCCGTTCCGGTACGCCACGACGAGGGGACGATAGGCGGCCGCGTCCAGGAGCTGGCCGGCGGTCTGGACCGTGAAGGCCTGGCGGGGGCCCTGGAGGACCCCGGTGGGCAGGTTGACGTTCCCCTGTTCGATGGCGCTCTCCACCTCGTTGATCCCGATCCCCCGGGCGGCCATCGCGTCCGGGTCCACTCGCACCCGGACGGCATACTTCTGGGAGCCGAAGACCTGCACCTGGGCGACGCCGCTGACCATGGAGATCCGCTGGGCGATGAACGTCTCCGCGTACTCGTCCACCGTCGAGAGGGGCTGCGTCGGGGAGCTCAGCGACAGGTAGAGGATCGGCTGGTCCGCCGGGTTGACCTTCTGGTACGAGGGGGGCGTCGGCATGCCGGGGGGGAGCTGCGGGGCAGCCTTGGTGATCATCGCCTGGACATCCTGGGCGGCGGCGTCGATGTTCCGGTCCAGGGCGAAGGTCAGCGTGACCTGGGTGAGCCCCAGCCCGCTGCTGGAGTTCATCGAGTCCACCCCGGCGATCGTGGAGAACTGCTTCTCGAGCGGCGTTGCGACGGAAGAGGCCATCGTCTCGGGGCTGGCGCCCGGAAGGCTCGCCGTGACCAGGATCGTCGGGAAGTCGACGTTGGGGAGGTCGCTCACCGGCAGCAGCTTGTAGCCGAGGATGCCGAACAGCAGAATCGCCAGCATCACCAGGGTCGTCATCACCGGACGGCGTATGAAAAGCTCCGTCATGCGCGCACCCTCAGCCGCCGAGCCCTTCCTTGACGTCCACCCGGGTTCCGGGAACCAGGCGCAGCTGCCCGTCGGTCACGACGCGCTCGCCCGCCTGGATCCCCCTCTCGATGACGGTTTCCGCGTCCACGGTCTCCCCCGTGACCACGGGGCGGGATTCCACCGTCAGGTCCTGCCGCACGACAAAGACATATTGCCCGGCCTGCCCCGTCTGGACCGCCGGGGTGGGCACAAGGACGGCACCGGGCTTCGTCGTGAGGGTCAGCCGTACGTTCACGAACTGCCCCGGCCATAACCGCCGTTCCTCGTTGGGAAACGTCGCCTTCAGCTGGATCGTCCCGGTCGCGTTGTCCACCGCATTGCCGATGAAGGTGAGGGTCCCCCGGGCGGGCGCGTCTTCCTCCCCGGGGACCACCGCCGCCACGGTCAGCGTCCTTGCCTGCCGGTATTTCCGGATGACGGGCAGGTGTTGCTCCGGGACGGAGAAGGTGACGTAGATGGGGGTGACCTGGTGGATCGTCACCAGGGAAGTGTCGTTCGCCTTGACGACGTTCCCCTCCTTGACGAAGAGGTTCCCCGTGCGGCCTCCGATGGGGGAATGGATGAAGCAGTAGCCCAGCTGGACCCGCGCATTTTCCACCACCGCCCTGTCGGCGTTCACGGTGGCTTCCAGGGCGGCCGCGTTGGCCACCACCTGGTCGTACTGCTGCTTGGGGACCAGGTCCTTTTCGATCAGGAAGGCATACCGCTTGACGTCCTTTTCCGCATTCTCCTTCAGCGCCACGTCCTTGGCCATGGCCGCCTCGGCGGTTTTCAGCGCCGCCTCGTAGGGCCGCGGATCGATGACGAAGATGAGGTCTCCTTTCTTGACGTCCTGCCCCTCCCGGAATCCCACCTTCGTGATCTGGCCGTTCACCATCGTCTTGACGGTTACCGTGGAATACGCCTCCGCCGTGCCGATGGCGCGCAGCTGCACGGGCACGTCCTTCCGGACCGCAACGGCTGCGGTAACGGGGACGGCGGGCGGCTGCACGCGCGGCGCGGCTTTCGATCCGTCGCCCGAGCATCCCGCCAGCAGGAGCAGACAGGCGCAGAAAACCCCCGGCGGGCGCATTCCCTTCCGGACCTGCTCCCCCATTGCCTCCCCTTTCACCCCGACCGGGACAGTTCGTTGAGGAATTTCCTGATTCTCCGCGCGTTGGTCCCGACGTCGCTCACGCCGACGCGGGACACCGAGCGCACGTCCACCCTGCATCCCTGCCCGTCCGCCGCGATGCGGACAACGACATCGTCCTTGAAGCCGAACCAGAACGTGGTGTCGGTCGCCTCGATGCGCCCTTCTCCGGCATTCGCGTCCACGATCTTCCACCCCAGGGTGCGCGCCGCGGCAGCCGCGCGTTCGAATGCCCGATTCGGGGGAATGTTGAGCTCAAGGGGGCGGAGATCCGGGTATGCCGCGCGCTGCTTTTGCGCCAGTTCCGGCCCGCCGTAGTCCGCGGAGTTCGGCGCATCCTTCCGAAGCGCAAGCACCGCTGCGAAGCGGGGCGGGTTCTCCGTGTCCGTGGTGATGTCATGGATCGCGGGGACGTGCCTTGCGCAACGGGCCCAGCTCCAGGGCACACCGAGCGCCAGCGCGCCCAGGAGAACGCCGGCGGTTGCCGCAACGATTCCGTAACGGCGGGACCCCCGCCACGCTGCCACACCCCCGACAAGGGAAACCACGATCGCAACCGCTCCTCCGTATGCGGCATATTTCAAGATGGCGAAGCCCGTCCGGAAGTCCCACTCCCCCCAACGGGTCCCCAATCCCGCCGCGGCGATCGACAGCGCGGCAATGAGGCCCAACAGAAGACCGGCAACGGCACATTGCCCCTTCATGCAAACCTCCAATTCTTATTGGAGCGAATCCCTTCCCGAGGGGTTTCACCGAAGGCGCCCGAAGATGAGGGGTGCTCAAATGTTGCAAAGTTTCGGGGGGATCATTACACTGATTCGAACCGCGCAGACCCGCAGCTCCTTTCGAACGGCAGCGGGGAAAACCTCAATGTGGGGAGACCCGCACAATGAAAATCAAGGTGCTGGGCGCGTCCGGTTCCGAGGTCCCCGGCCATAGCTGCCCCGCATTCCTGATCGACGGAAAGCTCCTTCTCGACGCGGGGACGATCGCGGTTTCCCTGAACATCCGTGAAGAACACAGCCTGAAACACATCTTCCTCACGCACGCCCATTTCGACCACATCAAGGGGATCCCGTTCCTCCTCGACAACCTGGTGATCCGGAACACCGGGAACGTCATCACGGTCCTGAGCGGAAAAGATATCCTCAACGATCTCAAGAAGAATATCTTCAACGACCGGATCTGGCCGGACTTCAGCAAGATTCCCACCCCCGGGCACCCTGTGCTGAAGTACCAGACGATTCGACCGTCCCTTCCCGTGGAGGTCGACGGATACAAGGTGGTGATGGAGAAAGTCCACCACACCGTGCCCGCCTACGGATATATCGTGGAGAACGCCGCGAATAAGGCGATCGCCTATACGGGCGACACGGGGCCGACCGATCGCTTCTGGGAGGAAATGGCAGCGCACAACGTGAAGTGCCTCATCGTGGAAACCTCCTTCCCCAACCGGATGGAAAAGCTCGCACTGACGACGGGGCATCTCACTCCAT
>JBLNFH010000010.1:0-4804 GCA_050263475.1 Deltaproteobacteria bacterium | reverse complement strand
GGATGCATAAGATGGAGCGAATGATATATCATTGAAAATAGAACTACATCTAAATATATTGAATTATCGGGGAGGGTTATCCCGGCCTGCCGGCGACGCAGGGAGGAGTTAAATGACGAAGGACATCGTTACCAGGCGGATTTCGAACCGTCCATCCGCAGGCCCGGCCGGATGCGGCATTTGACCGCGCAGCGGCCGGTTTCGGAGGGGAAATATTACCCCCTCGGCGCGACGCTCACGAAGGACGGCGTCAACTTCGCCCTCTATTCGCAGAACGCCCGCGAGGTCCACCTGCTGCTGTTCGACCGCGCCGACGGCGATCCCACGGACGTCATCCGCCTGGAGAACCAGGCGAAGTACATCTGGTATGCCCGCGTCCAGGGGCTTTCCGCCGGGCAGCTATACGGGTACAAGGTCCGGGGGGAATTCGACCCGGCGCACGGGATGCGGTTCAACGAGAACAAGCTCCTGATCGACCCGTACGCGAAGGCGCTCACCGGCAAGTTCGTCAACCGGGACAACCTTCTTCTCGCCTACAAGCCGGGAGATCCGGCGGCCGATCTCTCCCGCGACGAGCGGGACGACACGCGGAGCGTTCCCAAGTCGATCGTCGTGGACGACGCGTTCGACTGGCAGGGCGAACATCCCCTGGACTACGACCTCGAAAAACTCTACATCTACGAAGTCCATCTGAAGGGGTTCACGGCGCATCCCTCCGCCGGCGTGAAGCACCCGGGAACCTACCTGGGGTTCATCGAGAAGATCCCTTACCTGAAATCGCTGGGGGTCAACGCCGTGGAACTATTGCCGGTCCACGAGTTCTACGTCGAGGATTTCCTGCGCGAGAAGGGATTGACGAACTACTGGGGGTACAACACGATCGGGTTTTTCGCACCGGAGTCGTCCTACGGCACGCAGCGGTCCCCGGGCTGCCAGGTGGGGGAGTTCAAAACCCTCGTCCGGGAGCTCCACAAGGCCGGGATCGAGGTGATCCTCGACGTCGTCTACAACCACACGGGGGAAGGGAACGAGCGGGGCCCGACAATCTGCTTCCGGGGGATCGACAACCCGACGTACTACTGCCTGACGGGCCCTCCTTCGCAGCCATACCGGTATTACCAGAATTTCACCGGGACCGGGAACACCATGAACCTCGCACACCCCCACGTCATCCGTTTCGTCATGGACTCCCTGCGATATTGGGTCGAGACGATGCACGTGGACGGGTTCCGGTTCGACCTCGCCTCCGTGCTGGGGCGAGAGGAGGGGATGTTCCGGAACTCGGCGTCGTTCTTCGACGTCATCACCCAGGACCCGGTGATGAACCACATCAAGATCATCGCGGAACCGTGGGACCTGGGTACCTACCAGGTGGGCAACTTCCCCATCGACTGGTCGGAGTGGAACGGGAGGTTCCGGGACACGGTGCGCCGGTTCGGCAAGGGAGACCCCGGGCAGGTCCGCGACCTGGGGTGGCGGCTGACCGGCTCGGCCGACCTGTACGGCGAAGACGGCCGCAGCGCTTACAACAGCGTCAACTTCATCACCTGCCACGACGGCTTCACGCTGAACGACCTGGTCTCCTACAATGATAAGCACAACGAGGCGAACTCCGAGGGGAACCGGGACGGGACGAACGACAACCTGTCGTGGAACTGCGGCGCCGAGGGGGAAACGGACGACCCCGCCATCCGGAAGCTCCGGGCGCAGCTCATCAAGAACCATATCTGCAGCCTGGTCTTCTCCTCGGGCACCCCGATGATCCTCGGCGGGGACGAGGTCCGGCGGTCGCAGAAGGGGAACAACAACGCCTATTGCCAGGACAACGAGATCAGCTGGTTCGACTGGTCGCTGTTGGAGAAAAACGGGGACATCCTGGCGTTCTTCCGGAAGGCGATCGCCTTCACCCGCCGCTTCCCGATCCTGCAGCGCCGGAAGTTCTTCCGCGGCGTGGACCTGGACGCGGACGGCATCGCCGACATCACCTGGTTCGGGACAAACGGCGGAAGGCCGGATTGGAACGATCCGGAACTGCGCACCCTCTGCTACCAGCTCGACGGGGGAGAGGACGCATCGGATCTCGGGGACTACCAGCTCTTCTTCGTCCTCAACGCGGACTATCGGGAGCGGCGCATCGAGATCCCGCGGGCGCCGGGAGGGAAGAAGTGGTACCGGGTGATCGACACGTGCCTCGAGAGCGGAAAGGATTTCCTCGACCCGGGGACCGAGGTCCCGATCGATCCGGCGTCCTTCTGCCTGGCAGCCCCTAGGAGCACGGTGGTGCTGCTGGGGAGATAAGAATCCTTCCCCGCCGTCCGTCCCGTACGCGACGCCCCGAGGGGACCGGAGCCTGTCCCCGCCTGACGGGAACGCTGTTGCGGACCGTCCGGATCGATGTATCATATTTGCCGATACGAATTTATGGTGTATATTGCGGGCAGTCCGCAGAACGAGGGTCTCATTGTCCCGAGAAGCCGATTCCTCCCCCCCCCAAAAAACCGGCATCCCGCCCGAGGATCTGGAGCGGCTCCGCACGGTCTTCGATCTCTCCGGCGACGCCATCTTCATCCTCGATGATGAAGCCCACGTCATCGAGGTCAACCAGGTAGCCTGCGGGCGGTACGGGTACACGCGGGACGAGATGCGGCGGCTGCACATCCGGGATATCGACACGCCGGACCAGGCGTCCGAAATCCCGGTGCGGCTGGAAAAGTTGCAACGGGGCGGATCCGCCTTCTTCGAGGCGTTGCACCAGGCGAAGGATGGTCGGCTCCTGCCCACGGAAGTCAACGCAAGGTTCATCCGGCAAGGGGACGCGTCCTTCATCATTTGCATCTTCCGGGACCTCACCGAACGGAAGAAGGTGGAGGAGGCGCTCCGGGAACGGGAGAAGGAGCTCGAGGAAGCGCAACGCGTGGCGCACGTCGGCAGCTGGAAGTGGGAGACGAAGACGGACACCGTCACGTGGTCGGAAGAGCTTTACCGCATTGCGGGGCGGGATCCCCGGTCGAAGGCGCCGAGCTTCGCAACGGAGCTGTCGGCGTGCTATACCCCGGAGAGCTGGGCGCGGCTGCAGCTCCTGGTGGCTGACGCGCTGAAAACCGGAGCCCCCTACGAGGGCGATCTGGAGGTGGTCCGTCCGGACGGCACGACGAGATGGACGGCGGTATCCGGCGAAGCGGTTCGCGACGACGGAGGCCGCCTGACCGGGCTTCGCGGCACGGTCCATGACATCACGGAACGCAAGAAACTCCAGGAGCAGGTGTGCCGGTCGCAGAAGATGGAGGCGGTCGGCAAACTCGCGGGCGGCATCGCCCACGAGTTCAACAACCTGATGACGGTGGTCACGGGATACTGCGAGCTCCTGCTGGCCAAGCGTTCCCCCGACGACCCGGACCGGCATGCCATCGAGGAGATCGAAAAGGCGGGGGACCAGGCCACGCTGCTCACCCGTCAACTCCTTGCGTTCAGCAGGAAACAGATCCTGCAACCCAAGGTGATCTCCCTGAACGAGATCGTCTACGGCATCGAGACGATGCTGGAACGCATGATCGGGAAAGACATCGCCCTGAAGACGGTGATCGATGCCAACCTCTGGAAGGTGAGGGTCGACCCGTTGCAGATCGAGCAGGTGATCCTGAACTTCGCGATCAATTCCCGGGACGCGATGCCGAACGGAGGGTCGTTTTGCCTGTCCACCGCCAACGCGATGCTGGATGCGTCCTTCGCAAATCGTTTCGTGGGGGCGAAGACGGGGCCGTACGTGGTGCTCACGGTGCAGGACACGGGATGCGGGATGGAAGAAACGACGATCTCCCGACTCTTCGAGCCGTTCTTTACGACCAAGGAGACCGGGAGAGGGGCGGGTCTCGGCATGCCCATGGTCTACGGGATCGTCAAGCAGAGCGGCGGGTATATCGACGTCGAGAGCGAGGTCGAGAAGGGAACGACGTTCCGGGTGTATTTCCCCCGTGCCGTCGAGGAGCCGATGGAGGCCCGGGGAGCGGAGTCGCCTGCCGATCCCCTGGCGGGCACGGAAGTCATCCTCGTGGTGGAGGATGAGAAGGCGGTTCGGGACCTGGTCGAGCAGGTTCTCTTCGCCAAGGGCTACCGGGTGCTCTCGGCCGCCGACGGGAACCAGGGGCTTCGCATCATCAAGGAGATCCGGGGGCCGATCGACCTGCTCATCACCGACGCGTTGATGTCCGGCATGAGCGGGAAGGAGCTGTCGGAGCGGATGGCGCTTTTGCACCCGGGGATGAAAGTGTTGTTCATCTCGGGATATACGAGGGACGCCATCGTGCAGCAAGGGATCCTGCCCATAGGGGCCGCATTCGTCCAGAAGCCGTTCAAGATCGGTTCCCTGGTTCGCAAGGTGCGGGAGGTGCTGGATTCGGAATCCGTCGTGCATTAAGCGGAGGTGGGGCAGCCGTACCTACCGGCGAACCTCCCGGCGGGGGGTACGGCCCCGTGTCGGTTGAGATCTCCCTCGACGCGGCCCCTGCAGGGGGATCCGCCGCAGCGCGGTAATGCCTTAGCCGGGAGGAAAACGGCACCCGCAGCAAGCGGGACGGAGCAGCCTGGCCCGGGAGACCGGGCGCGCGGGACCGATCGGGGGCGAGGGCATGCGCTGGGAGCGTGAACGGCAGAGCGACAACGTCGAGGACCGCCGGGGACAGGGCGGCATGTTCGGCGGAGCGACGATTCGCCGCGGCGGCATCGGAATCGGAACGATCCTGATCGCGTTGCTGGGCGGCTGGCTGCTGGGCATCAATCCGCTCACGATCCTCGGGCTGATCGGCGG
>JBLNFH010000009.1:0-2566 GCA_050263475.1 Deltaproteobacteria bacterium | reverse complement strand
CTTGCTCGGTACGATCAACCCGAGGGAGCGGGCGTCCTGCGTCACCAGAAATGCCGATGCGACGTTCAGCGCTTCGTTGAGCGCCGATTTTTCCGCGTAGCCGGTAAAAGCGGCATTCCGGATCCCCTCCCGGCGGACGAAATCTTCGAGCGCTTTTTTTTTCGCTCCCTCGCCGGCAAACAGAAACAGGATCCCCGGATCGGCAGAGAGCTCCTTCATCGCCTCCATCACCGCGGAAAAATCGTGCACGCGCCCCATGTTCCCCGAGTACAGGACGATGAATTTCCCCATCCACCCCTTCTCCTCCCGGATCCGCTCCCCCCACTCCGGCGCGGAATAGAGGAGACGGCCGTCCGCCCAGTTGTGGATCGTCGCAAGTTTCTCCTGCGGGATCCCGCCTTCGTGCAGATGCTCTTCCATCGCCTCCCCGAGGGCAACCACCGCGTCCGCGGAAGCATATCCTGTCGCGGCGGCCTTGCTGAAAGGAGCCGCAAGCCACGCGGAGTCGATAACGCCGAACCGCCGCGCCAGATCAGGGAAGACGTCCTGCATCCACAAGACCAGTTTCCCCCCCCGGATCTTTTTACGCACCGCTCCCAGCACGGAGAGCAGCGGCGGATCGGTCATCGCGACGACAACGTCGGCCTCTTCCAGAACGGTGCGCACTCCGCAGCCGGCGAAAAATACCGCGTAATTGATGATGCGGCCTGCGGTCCTTCGCCGGTCGAACCCGGTGCCCGGGACCCGCCGCACCCGGACGGGGTAATCGCCCGCCGACTCCGGGAGGGGCAACGCCCCGCCTTTCCCGGCGCCCAGGTAGCTCGAGCTTCCGGTGATGACCGTCACCTCGAGGCCCGCCCCGGCCAGGTCTTCCGCCAGCTCGGCCAGAAGCTGGCCTGTGGCGGCGACATCCGGGAGATAAAACCGGTTGAGGAAGACGACCTTCATGCGGCGTCCCGGGTCACTCGGACGATTGCAGCCATCGCACGGTCTCCTTTACCCCCTCCTCCATCGAAAAGGGAAGACCGGGAACGATCTCCCGGGTCCCGGAAAGATCGAAGACGTACTCCGCGAGGATGTTTCCCAGGCGAAACGAGGTGAACGGGAAGTCCTTGACGCCCATTCCCTGGATGACGTCGCCCAGGATCGCAGCGGCCTTGGCGAGGGGAAGCGGACAGGTCGCGATTTTCGGCGCGCCCAGCTCCCGCTGGAACGCGTCGGCCCAGTCCCGCAAAGAGATCGGCTCGTAATCGGCAAGGTAGAGCGTCTTGCGCAGGATCCTGGATTTGTCCGCCTCCATCAAGGCGACAAGCTGGTGGCAGATGTTCCCGACGTACCCGTAGGACTTCCGCAGCTTCCCGCTCCCGACGTGGAAGTAGCGCCCCTTGCGGATCAGTTCGAGGAACTTCCGCTGGGGGGGGTTGCACCACGGCCCCCAGACGGTCGTCGGGCGGACGATGCACCACTCCACCCCCGCGCCGTCCCGCTCCCTGACGATCTTTTCCCCCAGGACCTTGCTCTCCCCGTAGAGCGTGTTCGGCGCGTAATCCGAATCGCTGCGGGGGACGTACCCGATCCGGCAGACGAGCTGGCTCGAGGCGAAAATGACGCGCTCCACCGTGCCGCACCGCCCGATCGCGCCAAGGAGGCTCGCGACGCCGTCCGTGTTGGCGGCGTAGCCGGAGATGCGCTCCTTTTCTTCCAGGTCGGTGCGGGCGGCCAGGTGAATCACGAAACGCGGCCGGAATTCCCGGATCGCCTCCGCCAGGCTGCTTTCGTCCAGCAGATCCGCTTTCCGCCAGTGCTCCCTGTGGCGGGAATTCCGGGGGGGAAGGGGGTCGAGGCTCAATACCGGCCGGCCCCGGTCGAGGCATTGCTGCATAAGGTTCGTCCCGACGAACCCGGAACCGCCGGTGATCAGGATCCGGTCCGTCACGCGCGCGCCCCCGCCGACCGGTTATACCTTGTCACCCCTTCCTCGTATGCCTCCTCGAGCTGGGCCGCGATCGCGTCCCAGGTGTAGCTGCGCGCGACGAACCGCCTTCCCGCGAGGCCCATCGGACGAAGCCCGTCCGGCTGCGCCAGCAGGTCGGTTAGCGCTGCCGCGATGGCACCGGGCTCGGGCGGTGCGATCCGGCCGGCGCCGGCGGCCTCGACCTCGGGGAAATGGCAGCCGGGAGAGATCAGGACGGCCGTGCCGCTGGCCAGCGCCTCGAGGATGGCCATCGAAAAGCCTTCCCCTGCCGACGGCAGGCAGAACAGGTCGGCCCGCGCCAGCAGATCGATCTTCTCCTCCCCCTCCACCATCCCGGGGAACCGGACGCGGCCCTCCAGGCCTTTTTTTCGCACCGCCTCGCGGTACTTCGCCTCGACCCCCCACTCGTCCGGGCCGGCCAGGACCAGGACCGCCTCCGGGAATCGTTCCGCAACGCCCAGGAAACCCTCGAGCAGCTTGTCGGCGCCCTTGATCGGATGCACGCGGCTCAAAAACAGGATCACGCGCGCGCCCCCGCCGACCGGTTATACCTTGTCACCCCTTCCTCGTATGCCTCCTCGAGCTGGGCCG
>JBLNFH010000008.1:0-5557 GCA_050263475.1 Deltaproteobacteria bacterium | reverse complement strand
AGTGTACGGAAGGAACAGGCCGACGTTCCGCAGCCCCGGTGCCACCGACGGGCAGAGTTCCGTCCTGTCCGCTCTCTCCGCCAGCAGGACGGGCGCGTAAGGGGAGGAAAGGATCGCCTCGTCCGCCTTCCCGAGGCGGGCATGGCGGCGCGCGGCCTCGAGGCTTTCGACCATCACGGCGAACGGCTTCTCCTCGCGGAGCTTCCGCTCCCGTAGCGTGCGGACCGCCGACTCGTTCGTGGCGTCGGCCGCCAGGTGGAAGCCGCCCAGCCCCCGGATGGCGACGATTCGCCCGGAAAGCAGCGCGTCGGAAACGCACCCGATCGGATCGTCCGTCGCGATGCCGTCACCCTCCGGCGCCCGCACGGTGAGCGCGGGCCCGCAGGCGGGGCAGGCGTTGGGCTCCGCGTGGAACCGGCGGTCCGAAGGGTCCTCGTACTCCCTCCGGCACAGCGGACAGAGGGGAAAGACGGACATGGAGGTGTTCTCCCGGTCGTAGGGGAGCCGGGAGACGATGGTGAACCTCGGTCCGCAGTTCGTGCAGTTGATGAACGGGTAACCGTGCCGCCGGTCCCCCGGGTCGAGAAGCTCGCGATGGCAGGCGGGGCAGAGCGCGATGTCGGGCGGGATGGTGGAGAGGGCGATCCCCTCCTGCTCGCTTTTCTCGATGGTGAAGCGGGGGATCCCTTCCGGCTTGACGCGTCGTTCCGTGGCGCGGGCGACCCTTGCGGCGGGAGGAAGCTCCTCCCGGAACCGTTCGCGGAACCGCCGGATGGCCCCCGGTCCCCCCTCGAGATGGATCGCCACGCTTCCGGGAGTGTTGGTCACGGAGCCGCGCAGGCCGCACTGGACGGCGATCCGGTAGACGAAGGGGCGAAAGCCCACCCCCTGCACCACCCCCCGGATCTGCAGGCGTACCGCTATCGTGTCCATCAGGCGAGGCGGCAGGGGATTGCCCGCGGCATCGGAGGGTACGTCACACGGCGCCCTGGGCGAATTTTTCGATCTCGGCGCCCACCTTGACGAGGATCTCCTCGAACTTCTCCGCGAGCGGTCCGGATAGCCCGATCCGGTACGTGTCGATGTCTGCGGGGACGACGCCCAGGATCATCATTTCGGGGAGGGTCCCCCGCAGCCGCATGAGGTCGATGGTGTCGGCCAGGTTCAGGTCGTGCAGCGAGAATCGGGCGTCCTCGTTGCGCTTGAGGTCTTCGGGGAACATCTTGAGCACCGTGCCGGGGGGAAAAGGGGCGGCGACGCAGTCCAGGAGGATCACCTTCCCCTGGTCCTCGATCAGGTTCAGGAGCGCCCCGCCCGCCACCCCGCCGTCCACGAAGTCGACCTCCGGAAGCGCGCCCCGTTTGGCCAGCTCGTTGGCGAGATGCACGCCCACGCCCTCGTCCGACAGCAGGATGTTCCCGACCCCGATGACGCGCATCCCGGCCCCCAGGGGTGCCACCGTAATTTTCCCAGTGTACCCCATTTTCCCCACCCTTTCAGGAGCATGGCGGGGGTCCCGGAGTTGCATTGATGCATTCCGGAAATTCCCGAAAGCAAGAGTGATATTTTCCCGGTATTCTTCCGATAAGCGATGGAAATGGACAATTCCGGCCCTGGAGGTCACATATGAAGCGATTCTGTTGGTTTGCAGCGGTTTTCCTTGCGTTTTCCCTGTCCGCATGCGGAGGAGGCGGGGGGGGGACGTCCGGTTCATCGCCGTACACCGGGGTCACCACCGCGGCGGTGATCACGGATAACAACGCCGACGATATCGCAATGAGCGTCTACGAAACGGGAGACGTCACCACTTCGCTTTCGATCCCGCTTGGCCCTGCCACGGAAGGGACCCCACCCGGCTCCGCGGCGGCCCGCCCCAAAATCCTTTCCCTCGTGCGGACGCTACAAGGCGTAGCGGTAGACCTCGAGTCCCGGCAGGGGGCGTCGGACGGCGCCGCCAGGGCGGTCGTCACCGAGAGCGGAACATTCGACGACGGTTTCGGAGGAAGCTTCTCCTATGCCATGTCCGTAGACGACCAGACCGGTGATTTCACGGGATCGTTCACGTTCACCAATTTCCACGGCGACGCAGGCACGTGGATGTCGGGCTCCATGATCGCTTCCGGCAACTTCAACATGGCGGCGGGCACCTTCAACCACCTCCAGTTCTCCTTCCCGTCGCTCGCGATCTCGGACGGCGTTTCCACGCAGACCGCCGCGGGATCGGTCGACCTGTGGAGCGGGAACCCGTCGACGGCCACGCTGAACCTGTTCCTGTCGGACAGCCTCACCGGCAAGACGATCTGGATCGATCACTTCACGATCCACGTGACCGAAGGGATCGATTCTTCCGAGGTGACCGAGTCGGGAACGATCTATCTCCACGACTACGGTTTCGTCGTCGTATCGACCGCGACGCCGTTTCACTACGCGGCCGGCAGCGCAACGCCGTCGAGCGGGGTCCTGGTGATCTCGGGCAGCTCGAAAGGCAAGGTGGTGCTCACCGCGATCGATGCGACGACCTGCTCCGTCGATGTCGATGCGGACGGCGACGGGAGCTACGAGGCCACGTTCACGCATCCCTGGATTTAACCGCCGCCGGGATGACGTATAATCAATCTTCCGTTGCTTCGGTGCGGGAGGGACGGCACCGGAAAGGAGACGTGCCGCGATCTTGAAGGTGGACGTGGATCGGGCGATCCAGCAGTCGGCGGAGGAATCCGGGCGGCGGATCCGCGAGCGGCTCGCCGCCCGGAAGGTCTTCGCCGTGAACCTCATCTCTTCCCCCGGCTCCGGCAAGACCACGCTGATCGAATCGGCCATCGACGCCCTGTGCGGGAAGAAGCGCGTGGCGGTGATCGAGGGGGACATCGAGACCGACATCGACGCCGCGCGCATCCGGAAGCACGGCGTCCAGGCGCACCAGATCAACACGAGGTCCTCCTGCCATATCCAGCCGTTCCTGCTGCTGTCGGCGCTCGACCGCATCGACCTGGACGCGACGGACCTGCTCTTCGTGGAGAACGTGGGAAACCTGGTGTGCCCCGCCGAAGTGCCGCTCGGGGAGGACATGCGCGTCGTGGCCCTGAGCGTGACCGAGGGGGACGAGAAGCCGCTCAAGTACCCCCTGGTCTTCAAGACCTCCGGAATGCTGGTCATCACAAAAACCGACCTGCTCCCGTACGTGACATTCGACCCGGGGCGGGTGAAGGCCGCCGCCCGGTCGGTCAACCCGGGGATCGAGATCTTCGAGGTCTCCGCGCAGACGGGGGCCGGGCTTCCCGCATTCCTCGGCCGGATCGAGGAGCTCTGCGACCGGAAAAACGGCTGATCCCTTGCACGAGCTGGGAATCGCGGCCGAGCTCCTGGACGTCGCCCTTGCCGAGGCGCAAAAGCACGGGGGCCGGCGCATCACCGCCGTGAATCTCAAGGTCGGGGTCCTGCGGGGGATCGTCCCGGAGCACCTGCGCTTCCTGTTCGGGCACGTGGCGAAGGGGACGACGGCGGAGGACGCCCGGCTCGAGATCGAGGAGGAGCCGGTCCGGGTCGAATGCGAGGCGTGCGGACCCTCCGAGGCGAGGGAGTTCACCCTTGAGTGCCCCGCGTGCGGAAAACCGTGCGGGAACGTGCGGGGGGGGGATTCCCTCCGCATCACCTCGATCGATATCGACGACTAGCCCGGGTCTTCCCCCGTCCTCTTCTTGAACCGTTTCATCCGGAAGACATCCTCCCGTTCCCGCTCCTCGAGCGCGAGGCGGATACCGCGGATCCGCTGCCGCAGCTCGGGAAGGACCACCTCGGTGAAGGCGTTCACCCTGCGCGTCGTCGTGCTGATCTCCGCGCCGATTTTTTTGAGCCGCGTCTCGACCGACACGACCTTCAGCACGACCTCCAGCGCCTTTTCGAATTCCCGGGAGGCCGCAAGCGTTGCGCTCGAAACGCCGGAGAAGGCGTAGCCGCGGGCGTCGGCGGGCCGCACGACCCCCTGCCACCGGATGTCCTGGAACCGCACGCCCCAGACGACCTTGTCCTCCAGCCACAAGGGAATGTCGCGCCGCGCGGCGAAGGCCGCGGACTCGACGTCGGCGCGCCCCTCCAGCCCCATGGCCACGGCCAGGGCGCGCATGGCCCCCTGGAGCGTATCGCTGAACAGGTCGCGGGTCGAAACGGCCTGCTCCATGATCCCGAACAGTTCCCGGACCAGGGCCTCGCGCTTGCTCCGCAGCAGCGCGAGGCCTTCCCGTCCCGCCCGCTCCCGGCTTTTCAGGGCCAGGAGGTTCGTCCGTGTGGGGCTCATCGGCTCATGCGGCATGGGAGGGACCCTCCGTTGGATGCGCTACTCCCGGTAATATTTACGGACGTAGTCCACGCGGATCCGGGTCAGCTGGTCCCTCGGCAGGAGGCTTAACAGCTTCCACCCGGCGTCGAGCGTCTCCTCCAGGCTCCTGCCCTCAGGCCCCTGCCCGATGAACTCCCGCTCGAAGGCGTCGGCGAAGCGGCGCAGCCTGCGGTCCGACTCCAGGAGCCCCTCCTCCCCGACGATGGCCTCGAGCCGGCGCAGGTCCCTCCCCTGGGCGTAGCAGGCGTAGAGCTGGTCCGCGAGGCCCCTGTGGTCCTCCCGGGTTTTTCCCGGCCCGATCCCCAGGTTCATCAGCCGGGAAAGGCTGGGAAGCACGTCGATGGGGGGGTAGATCCCCTTGCGGTGAAGCTCCCGGGACAGCACGATCTGCCCCTCCGTGATGTACCCGGTCAGGTCGGGGATCGGGTGGGTGATGTCGTCGTCGGGCATGGTGAGGATGGGAAGCTGGGTCACGGAGCCCCGCCGGCCCTCGATGCGCCCGGCCCGTTCGAAGATCGTGGCCAGGTCGGTATACATGTAGCCCGGGTAGCTCCTGCGGCCGGGGATCTCCTCGCGGGCGGTGGCCACCTCCCTCAAGGAGTCGCAGTAGCTCGTCATGTCGGTGAGAAGGACCAGGACGTCGTAGCCGAGATCGAAGGCGAGGTATTCGGCCGCCGTCAGGGCGAGGCGCGGGGTGAGCAGCCGTTCGATCGTCGGGTCGTCGGCGAGGTTCAGGTACACGACGGTGTGTCCGCTTGCGCCCCCCTGCTCGAACTCCTCCAGGAAGGAGGCCGCCTCCCGGTAGGTGATCCCCAGGGCGGCGAAGACGACCGCGAACTTCCCGGGGGCGCCGGAGCCGTCCGGCTCCCCCCCGCCGGCCCCCGCGTGCCGCAGGATCTGGCCGGCGATCTCCCTTGCGGGCAGCCCCGCGCCGGCGAAGATCGGGAGCTTCTGCCCGCGCACGAGCGTGTTCAGCCCGTCGATCGCCGAGATGCCCGTCCGGAGGAAGTGGGAAGGCTTGTCCCGGGCCACCGGGTTGATCGGCGTGCCCATGATGCTCTCCCACTTCTCCGGAAGGACCGGCGGCAGCCCGTCGACGGGATCGCCCGCCCCGTTGAAGCGCCGCCCCAGGATGTCCGGGGAAAGGGGGATTCGCGGGGGGGAGCCGGTGAAGCGGATCCGGGTCGAACGCAAGCCGATGCCGGTCGATTCCTCCAGGAT
>JBLNFH010000007.1:0-3714 GCA_050263475.1 Deltaproteobacteria bacterium | reverse complement strand
CTCGTCTCCCAGATAGATTTCCCGAACGCGTGCGGAAGCCGCGATCTCCTCCGGGTTCCCCGACAAGAGAATCTCCCCATCCGAGATGATGTAGGCGCGATCGCACACCTTGAGCGTGTCGCGCACGTTATGATCCGTTATTATAACCCCGATCCCGCTCCCTTTTAAGCCAAGGATAATCTGCTGCAGGTCGGCAACCGATATCGGATCGATTCCTGCGAAGGGCTCATCCAGGAGCAGGAAGGACGGCGACACCACCAGCGCCCGCGCGATCTCCACCCGCCGGCGCTCCCCGCCCGAAAGCGAGAACCCGACGGTATCGGCCACGCCGGAAATGCGCATCTCCTGCATCAACCCGGAGAGCCTCTCCTCCCGCTCCCCCGCGGACAGCGGCGTCTCCTCCAGGAACGCGAGGATATTTTCGCGGACGGTCAGTTTCCGGAATACCGAAGGCTCCTGCGGGAGGTATCCCAGCCCCATGCGGGCACGGCGATGCATCGGGAGGCGGGTGATTTCCTGGCCGTTGAGCGTGACCCGCCCCTCGTCCGGCGCGACGAGCCCGACGATCATGTAGAAAATCGTGGTCTTCCCCGCTCCGTTCGGGCCCAGAAGCCCGACGACTTCCCCGGGCCCGATGTCGAGCGAGACCCCCTTTACCACTTCCCGCTGCCGGTATCGTTTCGACAGGCCCTGTACCGTCAAGGAGATCACCGGTCGGTCTTCTCCTTGATCGTCGGCGGGCCTTTCGGCTGGATGACCGCCTTGACGCGGCCTCCCTCGCCCCCGGTGATCACGGAACGGTTCTCCCGGAGGTAGATGGTCACCGTCTCCCCTTTCAGCGTGTTTCCTCCCTGGATGAGGTCGGCGCCCCCCGACAGGACGATCCGCTGCTCCAGGTTGTAGAACACGGCGCGCACCGCCCGCGCTTCCCGGTCCTGCTGGTTCACCCGGACGTTGCCCTCCGCGATGATCTTCTCGATCGCTCCCGCGCTGCGCGAATATTCCGCGAACAGGCGGTCGGCGTGCAAGGTCACGTCCCCCTGTGTCGCGATCACGTTCCCTTCGAAGGAAACCGAATGCTTCACGCTGTCGGCGGAGAGGCGATCGGCGGCGATCTCGATGGGACGGCTCCCGAGATCCTCGGTGCGGGAAACCGCGCGATCATCGGCACGGGCGCCCGGGATCAAGACCGCAAGGGCCAGAAATGCCGGTACCGCCATCCATTTGCGCATCGGCTCACCCCCTCCTTGGGACGGTCCGGGCCGGCTCGATCCGGGTCTTCGGCAGCTGAAGCGCCATCTTCCCTTCCCTCCAGTTCCAGACCAGGCCGCTTCCCGCCACCGTGAGCCCCGGCCCCGAGAGCCTGGCCGCACCCGCCGCGGTCATCTGCCGGTCCGGAAGGGACAGGCGCGCGGAGGCGACGGCCGCGGTCCAGCCCGCGCCGCTTTCCGCGGAGCCTCCCTCGGGCAGCAGGACCTGCCCGCTCTTGGTGTCCCACGAGGCCACCGGCGCGCGCACCGTCACGTTCTCGGCCGCGCCGGGAATCTCCAGGGTCACGTCGGCGGCCGATATCTTGCCCGTCAGGAACCGGTAGGTGGCCCGGTCGGAGAGCAGACGGTACTGCGTCCCCTCCCCCCGGATCTCCCGCATCTCCATCCCCTGGAAGACGACTTCCGGCTCGGCGGG
Organism: Deltaproteobacteria bacterium; assembly: GCA_050263475.1. GTDB lineage: Bacteria > Desulfobacterota > Deferrimicrobia > Deferrimicrobiales > Deferrimicrobiaceae > FEB-35. The sequence continues at coordinate 2,028 of JBLNFH010000007.1, read as the reverse complement.
GGGAGCGGCGGCGGACGGCCCCCGGCCCCCCCGGCTCCCGGGAGCCATCGCGGCAATCGCCGCCAGGAGCGCGATCCCCCCCAATGCCGCGATCAGCGCCGCGAAGGATATCGTCCGACGCAGCATTCCCTAGGCACCTTCCGTGAAATACCGGGAGGCGATCCGGTCCCAGGCGCCGCTGGACTGCAGGACGAACTCGATGATCTCACGGACGGCGCCCTGTCCCCCGGCCCGCGTGGAAACGAAATCGGCCGTCTCCCTCACGTAGGCTTCCGCGTCCGCCACGGTCGCGGCAAAACCCACCTGCCGCATCAGGGGGACGTCGACGATATCGTCTCCCACGTAGGCGGTCTCCGCCGGCAAAACCCCCGTGGAGGCAAGGATCTCCCGCCAGGAAGCCACCTTGTCGACCGCTCCCTGCCGGACAAGGGAAATGCCCAGCTCCTTCGCGCGGACGGCGACCACTTCCGAGGTCCGCCCGGTGATGATGCCTACCCCTACCCCGGCGCGCTGCAGCATCTTGATCCCGTGCCCGTCCCGGACGTGGAAGCGCTTGATCTCCCGCCCGTCGCCGTCGAGGATGATCCCCCCGTCGGTGAGAACGCCGTCGACGTCGAGCAGGAACAGGCGCACTCTCGCCGCCTTCTCCGCGGCGCCGGAGCTTCGCCGGGGGGCGCTCATCCCACCTCCGCCTTCAGGAGATCGTGGATGTGGACGATGCCCACGAGCCGGTGCTCCTCGCGCGGATCGAACACGAAGAGGCTCGTGATCGAATGCTCCTCCATCTTCCGCAGGGCGGATGCGGCCAGGTCCGACGAGGAAATGCGCTTCGGGCGGGTGGACATCACCTCTTCCGCGCGGGCGCCGAAAAGGTCGACCCCCTTCGCCATCGCCCGGCGGACGTCCCCGTCGGTGATCACGCCGACGAGCGCCCCGGCGCCGTTCTGGACCCCCGTGACCCCCAGCCGCTTGGAGCTGATCGTGAACAGCGCGTCCTTGAGCGGCGTATCGCAGGAAACCAGGGGGATCTCCTCGCCGGTGTGCATCAGCTCCTCCACCGTGAGGAGCTTTCGGCCCAGGGCGCCCCCGGGATGGAGCATCGCGAAATCCTGCGCGGAAAACCCCTTCTCCTCGAAAAGCACGACCGCGAGCGCGTCCCCCATCGCGAGCGCCGCCGTGGTGGAGGCCGTCGGCGCCAGGCCCAGCGGGCAGGCCTCCTCCCGGACCCCGACGTCGATCGCGGCGTCCGCGTGGCGGGCGAGCGTGGACTGCGGGTTCCCGGTCAGGGCGATGAGCTTGAGCCCCAGCCGCTTGAAGACGGGGAGCAGCCGCACCACCTCCTGGGTCTCGCCCGAGTTCGAGAGCGCGATGACGACGTCCCCCTTGAGGACCATGCCGATGTCCCCGTGGAGGCCTTCCGCGGGGTGCAGGAAGAACGCGGGCGTCCCGGTGGACGCCAGGGTCGCGGCGATCTTGCGGCCGATGAGACCGGACTTCCCCATCCCCGTCACGACCACTTTGCCGGGGGCGGAAAGCAGCATCTCGACGGCGCGCGTGAACCGGTGATCGAGCTTCTCCCGCAGCGCGATCAGGCCTTCCGCCTCGATGGAGAGGACCCGCGCCGCGCGGGCGGTCAGGTCGCCGGTCATTTTCGGCCTCCCTTCACGGACGTCCCGGGCTCCGCAGCCTCGCGGATGGCGAGGAGGGACCGCAGCAGCGGCTCCACGTCGCCCAGCGGCAGGCTGTTGGGGCCGTCGGAGAGGGCCCGGTCCGGATCCGGATGGACCTCGAGGAATACCCCGTCCACCCCCGCCGCGACGGCCGCGCGCGCAAGCGGGGCGATGAAGCGCCGCTCGCCCGCCGAGGCCTTTCCGGCGCCGCCCGGCAGCTGGACGCTGTGGGTCGCATCGAAGATGACGGGGCAGACCGTTTCCCGGAGGAGCGGCAGCCCGCGGAAATCGACGACCAGGTTGTTGTATCCGAACGTGGTCCCCCGCTCCGTGACCAGGACGGCGGCATTCCCCGTCG
>JBLNFH010000006.1:0-3883 GCA_050263475.1 Deltaproteobacteria bacterium | reverse complement strand
GCGCTTTACCAGAAGCTCCTCGACGATTACCCCCTGTACGAGCGCAACGACCAGGTGCTGTACCAGATGTCCCGCGCGTACGAGGAGCTGGGACAGGTCGAGGAAGCCATGGCGATCATGGACCGGATCGTCCGCGAGTATCCCCGGTCCCGGTATTTCGATGAAGTGCAGTTCCGCCGCGCCGAACGCTTCTTCGCGCACAGGCGCTACCGGGATGCCGAGAATGCCTACGCCGGCATCGTGGCCGTCGGCGATGGCTCCTCGTTCTACGAGCTCGCCCTCTATAAACTGGGCTGGACGTACTACAAGCAGGAGTTCTATGAAGAGGCCCTGGACCGATTCGTTGCGTTAATGGACCACAAAGTGTCCGCGGGATACGATTTCGAGCAGGCCGAAGACGAGCAGGAACGCAAGCGGACGGACGATACCTTCCGGGTCATCAGCCTGAGTTTTTCCAACCTCGGCGGCGCCGATTCCGCCGTGGAATACTTCTCGCGCCACGGCAAGCGCAGTTACGAGGACAAGGTATACGGCAACCTCGGCGAATTCTACTTCGACAAGCGCCGTTACGCCGACGCCGCCGCGGTCTACAAAGCCTTCATGGTACGCAACCCGTTCCACAAGTCGGCGCCGAACTTCCACATGCGCGTTATCGAAATCCAGTCCGCCGGCGGATTTCCCAGCCTCGTTCTCGACTCCAAAAAGGCATTCGCCACGACCTACGGGCTGCAGGCCGAATACTGGAAGCATTTTGCTCACGCCGACCGCCCGGACGTTCTCGGGTATCTGAAAACCAACCTGACCGACCTGGCGAACCATTATCATGCCTGCTACCAGGACCCGAAACAGGCCGAAGACAAATCGGCGAATTTCAAAGAATCGCGGCGCTGGTATCGAGAGTTCTTGACCTCGTTCCCCGCGGACCCCGAATCGCCCGTCATCAACTACCAGCTGGCGGACCTGCTCGGGGAAAACCACTCGTTCGGCGAAGCCGCGGTGGAATTCGAGAAGACCGCGTATGACTATCCGCCCCACGAAAAATCCTCCCAGGCCGGCTACGCGGCGGTCGCCTCCTACCGGGAGCAACTTGGCGCCGCCCGCCCGGAGGACGCGGCGACGGTCAAACGGGAGGTCGTCCGCAGCTCCCTGAAGTTTGCCGATGCCTTCCCGAAACACGAAAAAGCGGCGATCGTCCTCGGGGCGGCCGCGGATGATCTCTACGGCATGAAGGAATACGAACCGGCGCGTGCCGCCGCGACCAAGCTCATCGAGGCATTCCCCGGCACCGACGGGGATGTCGTCCGGGACGCCTGGCTGGTCGTCGGCCATTCCTCTTTCGAGCTCGCGCTCTTTAGCGAGGCCGAGGGCGCGTATCTGAAGGTATTGGCGCTGCTGCCCGCGGAAGACACGACGCGCGACGCCCTGGTGAACAATCTCGCGGCATCGATTTACAAGCAAGGGGAACAGGCCAACGGCGCGCAGGACTACCGGGCTGCGGCGGACCACTTCCTGCGGGTGGGCCGCACGGCGCCGACGTCGAAAATCAGGCCGACCGCCGAATATGACGCTGCCGCTGCCCTGATCCAGCTCAAGGACTGGAAGACGGCCGCCTCGGTGTTGACGGGATTCCGCACCAATTTCCCCGAGCACCCGTTGCAGCCCGAAGTGACCAAGAAGATCGCCTACGTCTACAGGGAAAACCAGCAACTCTCCCTTGCCGCCATGGAGTTCGAGCGTATCGAAAAGGAATCCCGGGACGACGAGATCCGGCGGGATGCTCTCCTGGTCGCGGCGGAACTGCATGAAAAGGACGGCAACAGAGCCCGGACGCTCGAGGTGTACCGGCGTTACGTGGGCTATTTCCCGCAACCGGTGGAGCTCAACCTGGAGACGCGAAACAAAATCGCCGAGATCCTGAAGGCGCAGAACGACCGGGCGTCCTACCTGGAGGAACTCGGAAAGATCGTCGCCGTCGACGCCTCGGCGGGGAGCGCACGGACCCCGCGGACCCGCTATCTTGCCGGTATGGCCGCGCTGGTGCTGGCCGAGGATGCTTTCGATGCCTTCGTCGCCGTCCGTCTGGTTCAGCCCTTTGAGGTCAATCTGCAGAAGAAGCGCGAGCTGATGAAGACCGCGACACAGAAATGCAGCCAGCTCATGGAGTACGAGATCGGGGAAATCACCGCCGCGGCGACATTCCATCTGGCCGAAATCTACGCCCACTTCAGCAAGGCCCTGACGGCGTCGGAGCGTCCCCCGGACTTGAGCCCCGCGGAACGGGAGCAATACGAACTGGCCATCGAAGAGCAGGCCTATCCGTTCGAAGAGAAGGCCATCCAGGTCCATGAGAGCAATCTCAAGCTGATCTTCCGCGGGATTTACAATGCGTGGATCGAAAAGAGCCTTCAGAAATTGGCGGTATCCGTACCCGTTCGCTATGCCAGGCCGGAAGCGGACAGCGGCATCATCAGCTCGGTGGAAACGTATATTTTCGCAATCGACAGGCCGGCGCCGGCGGTTTCCGACGTGGCGAAAACCGAGGCGTCCGACACCGCGGCGGACGCTCAGGCAGAAGGTACCGGATCCGTGGCGGAGCCGCACACCGCGGAGCCGGCCCAGGGCGACCGCACGGGCCAGCCCCCATTAGAAACAAGCCAGGCAACGAGGAGGTAAGCGATGCGGGGCATGCCCATACGAATGCCGCGGAGGTTAAAAACACGAGCTCACGCCGGATTCGCCGTCCTGGCGATGACGCTGTCGGTTCTCGCCGGGTCCGCGAGCGGTGGAAAGGTCGAGGCCCCGGTAGTTGCTGAACCCCCCGCGGTCAAGGGTCCATCCGTGGCGAGGCTCGTGGATGGCCGGGAAGGCTTCATCATCACGGAAGTCCCCACAATGGACGAGACGTCGCACCGGGACTTCGATCGCGCCGTCGCCATGCTGAAGGACCAGGATTACGGCCGGGCCATCGAACTCCTGGAAAAGGTCATCGGGCGGTCTCCGGGCGTCACGGCGCCGTATATCGACATCGCGATTGCCTATCAGCGCACCGGCAAGCCTTCGCTGGCCGAGGAGCATCTTCAAACAGCGCTCAAGCTGTTTCCCGGGCACCCGGTGGCATGTAACGAGTACGGCCTGCTGTATCGCAAGACCGGACGATTTGCCGAGGCGCGGGCGATTTTCGAGAAGGCGATCGAGCGCTTTCCGGACTATTATCCGGTGCACAAAAACCTCGGGATTCTCTGCGACCTGTATCTGAATGATCCGGCATGCGCCCTTAAGCATTACGAGATTTACAGCAAGGCCAGGCCGGATGACGCACCGGTCCCGTTGTGGATCGCCGATGTGCGCGCCCGGCAAGGACGCAAGTAAGGAGGTACGACAATGTATCGCGTATGGGTCCTGTGTGTGTGCGTGCTCCTGTTCTCGGCTGTCATGGCAACCGCAGAGGAGGGGAGCGTGGACGAGCAGTCGGAAGCCAAGGAGCTATCCGGCATGTCCATCGTCGGCAACGATGAGGCACCGAAATCCCTTTATATCGTCCCGTGGAAAAGCTCGGAAATCGGCGCGGAGACCAGCCTGGACACGATGTTGAATGAGGGCGATGTGCCGGTGGACCGGGACGTTTTCAAGCGGCAGCTTGGATTTTATAAGGTAAGCACCGGCAAATAATTTTGCTGTAAACAAAAAGGAGGAAAAAAAGATGTTCTCTTCATTAGTAAGGTTTTTCCAGATGGGTGGTTTCTTCATGTTTCCCATTGTCATCGTGCTTGCGGCCGGCCTGGCCATCGCCTTGGAACGCTGGGTCCATCTGAAACGCGTCAAGGACGCGAACAAAAAAACATGGGACTCCATCCAACCGGTGCTGGCCAAGGGGGAGTTCGAT
>JBLNFH010000005.1:0-5871 GCA_050263475.1 Deltaproteobacteria bacterium | reverse complement strand
GGTCCTGCTGGAGTCCTCCATCGATTTCCCCGAAGAGGAGGGGATCGCCGCGCTCTCTATGGCGGAAGTCATGGAACGGGTATCGGAAATTAACGAATCACTCTCCCGCTACCTGGAGTCGTACGAGCGGGGGCACCTGCTGCGGGAAGGGGCGACCGTCGCGATCGCGGGGGTGGCCAACGTGGGGAAATCCCGGCTCCTGAACCGCCTGCTTGGCGAGGAGCGCGCCATCGTCACCGAGATCCCGGGGACCACGCGCGACTACCTGTCCGGGGAGCTCTCCCTTTCGGGGGTCCCGGTCCGCCTGGTCGACACGGCGGGGTTGCGGGAGACGGAAGACCCCGTGGAGCGGGAAGGAGTGGCGCGGAGCCGGCGCATCGTGGCGGAGGCGGACCTGACGCTCTTCCTGCTGGACGGCGGCAGGGCGGCGCATGACGGGGACCGGCGCGCCTACGGCGAGATCGCCGGGCGCCCGCACCTGCTCCTGATGAACAAGTGCGACCTTCCAGCCGTGGAGACCGGCGGGGAGTTCCGCGGGGTGGGGAAACGGAATACGCTCCCGGTATCCGCGAAGACCGGGGAGGGGACGGATGCGCTTCTCCGGGAGATGGCCCGGGAGCTGGCGCCGGAAGGAAGCGAAATGCTGTCCGAGGCCCCGATGACCCGTCTGCGGCATGCGGCCGCGGCGAGGAGGGCGGTCGAGGCGCTCTCCCGCGCATCGCGGTCGGCGGGGGAGGGGATGTCCCTGGAGTTTCCGGCCGCCGACGTCCGGGAAGCCGCCGACGCCCTTTCGGAGCTGACCGGCGAGATCGCTCCGGAAGAGGTGCTGGAGGCGATCTTCTCCTCCTTCTGCATCGGGAAATAGAGTGTCCCCGGTGTTCCCGGGGATGTTCCACGTGGAACATGAGAGGGTAACTGCCTGATATGACGTACGAATATCCGACAGAGTACGACGTGGTCGTCGTGGGCGGCGGACATGCGGGCTGCGAGGCGGCGCTGGCCGCCTCGAGGATGGGGTGCCGCACGCTCCTGCTCACCATCAACGCGGACGCGATCGGGCTCATGTCCTGCAATCCGGCGATCGGGGGGCTGGCAAAGGGGCACCTGGTCCGCGAGATCGACGCGCTGGGCGGCGAGATGGCGAAGGCCATCGACGCCACGGGGATCCAGTTCCGGCAGCTGAACACGAGCAAGGGTCCGGCGGTACGCTCCTCCCGGGCGCAGGCGGACAAGCAGCGCTACCGGCTGTGGATGAAGCAGGCGCTGGAAAGCGTCTACGGACTGGACGTCAAGCAGGCGATGGTGGACGCGGTCCTCGTGGAGGGGGGCAAGGCCGTCGGGGTGGAAACGAGCCTCAAGGTCCGGTACCGGGGAAAGACCGTGGTCCTGTGCACCGGGACGTTTTTGAAAGGCCTGGTCCACATCGGGCTGGTCCACTTCCCCGCGGGACGCGCCGGCGACTTCCCCTCCATGAAGCTTTCCGACTCGCTGCGGGCGCTGGGGTTTTCCGTGGGGCGGCTCAAGACCGGGACGACCCCCCGGCTCGACGGCAAGACCATCGATTTCTCCCGGACGACCCGGCAGGACGGCGATATCGAACCGGTACCATTCTCCTTTGAAAACAGCAAGATAACGCGACCTCAAGTCCCCTGCTACATGACCTATACCAACGCGGCGACGCACGAGGCGATCCGCTCGGGGCTTTCCCGATCCCCGCTGTACTCCGGCGTGATCCAGGGGATCGGCCCGCGGTACTGCCCGTCGATCGAGGACAAGGTCGTCCGTTTCTCGGACAAGGAGCGTCACCAGGTCTTCCTGGAGCCGGAAGGCCTGCGCACCGCCGAATACTACCCCAACGGGGTGTCGACGAGCCTTCCCTACGACATCCAGGTGAAGATGCTGCGCACGATCCCCGGCCTGGAGCGGGTGGAGATTATCCGTCCGGGGTACGCGATCGAGTACGACTTCGTGGACCCCGTCCAATTGCGGCCGTCGCTGGAGACCAAGATCGTGGACAACCTCTTCCATGCCGGGCAGATCAACGGCACCAGCGGTTACGAGGAGGCCGCGGCGCAGGGGATCGTCGCGGGGATCAACGCGGCCGGGAAGGCGAAGGGTCTGCCCCCGGTCATCCTGGGCCGGGCGGAGGCCTACGTCGGGGTGCTGATCGACGACCTGGTCACCAAGGGGGCCCAGGAGCCGTACCGGATGTTCACCTCCCGCGCGGAGTACCGGCTCCTGTTGCGGGAAGACAACGCCGACCTGCGGCTCTCCGAGACCGGGCACCGGATGGGGCTGCTGCCGGAGGGGCGCTACCGGCAAGTTCTCCGAAAGCGCGAGGGCCTCGCCGATTTCGTGCGGCGGCTGGAGGGTACCCGGGTCGCGCCGGAGGCGCCGATCCGCCGGCTGGCGGAGGCGGCGGGAGGGGGGCCGGTCCGGACCGGAATCTCGTACGCGGAGCTCCTGCGACGGCCGGAGGTTTCCGTGGCGATGCTGCTTTCCTGCGACGGCGATCTTGCGAAAGCGGAACCCGGCGTGATCCAGCAGGCCGAGCTTTCGATCAAGTACGAAGGTTACATTCGCCGCCAGGAGGAGGAAGCCAGGAAGCTTCGGAAGTACGAAGACATGCGGTTTCCGAACGATTTTCCCTTCGAGACGGTCTACGGCCTGTCCACCGAGGTCCGGGGCAAGCTGGTTCGGGTCCGCCCCGCCTCGATCGGCCAGGCGCAGCGCATCCCGGGGGTGACCCCCGCGGCGGTCGCCTTGCTGCTGGTGGCGTTGAAAAGGGGCAAGACGCGTTCCCGTTGAGCGATTATCTTTTCGTTTCAGGGGGATAAGGCCTGTGTTCCACGTGGAACATTCCGGGAAAATGAACCCGCTATCGGAGGAGGGGCTGGCGGCCCTTCTTGCCGGGGCGGGGATAACGCTCCCCCCGGGGGCGGTCCCCAGGCTCGTGCGTCATGCCGAGGAGTTGCTGCGCTGGAACCGGTCGATCCGGCTGACCGCCATCACCGCGCCGCTGGAGGTCGCGGTCAAGCACATCCTCGACTCCCTGATGCTCCTTTCCTTTGCCCCCTTCCCCGGCCGAACGCTGGATTTCGGATCGGGAGGGGGCTATCCCGGCATCCCCCTCGCGATCGCGCTACCGGATGCCCGCCTGGTGCTGCTCGAGTCTTCCGCCAAGAAGTGCGCGTTTCTTTCCCACGCCGCCGCGATGCTGTCGCCGCTGCATGCGGAAGTGCTCCGCGGACGGCTCGACCCCCGGAAGCTCCTGCCGATCGGCCGGTTCGAGGGGATCGTCACGCGGGCCACCCTTGCCCCCCGGGACGCCGCAATGCTCCTGCTCCCGTATCTTTCGCCGGGGGGGCGCCTGCTCCTGATGACCGGACCGGGGGAGAGGCCCGGTGCGGAGCCGGAGCTGCCCGCCGGCGCCCGGTACGGCCGGCGCATGCCGTTCGCCCTTCCTTATGGAATGGGGGAGCGCGAGGTCCGAGAGGTCCTCGCCGGCCATTAAGATTTTCGTTCCCTCACCCCCCGCCCCGTGGTACAAGATACCGTCTTTTCCATATGTAATATCGGACCGCGGGAGCACGTAAAGGGAATGGCCCGGATCATCACCGTCGCGAACCAGAAAGGCGGGGTGGGGAAGACCACCACGACCGTCAACCTGGCAGCCTCCCTGGCGGTCATGGAGAAGAAGACGCTCCTGGTCGATCTCGACCCGCAGGCCAACGCGACCTCCGGAGTGGGGGGCACCCCCGGGGGAGAGGCCGGGAACGACGTCTACCGGGTCCTCCTCGGGGAGGTCCCCGCCGCCGGAGCGATCCGGGAAAGCGGGCTGGCGTTCCTCCACGTGATCCCTTCCTCGGGAGACCTGATCGGGGCGGAGATCGAGCTGGTCTCCCTTCCCCGCAGGGAGATGCGGCTCTCCGAGGCGCTCCGGCCGGTAGAGGCGTCCTATGACGTGATCCTCATCGATTGTCCCCCTTCGCTCGGGCTGCTCACCGTGAACGCGCTGTGCGCGGCGGGCTCGGTCCTTATCCCGCTGCAGTGCGAATATTACGCGCTCGAGGGGCTGACCAGCCTCTACCGGACGATCTCGGTGATCCGGGAAGGATTGAACCCGCGCCTGGCCGTCGAAGGGGTGGTCCTCACGATGTTCGACGCCCGGAACAACCTCTCCCACCAGGTCGCCGCCGAGGCCCGAGAAAACCTAAAAGACCATGTTTTTCAATCAGTTATACCCAGAAACGTGCGGTTGTCCGAGTCCCCCTCCTTCGGGAAGCCGGCCCTTTTGTACGCCGTCAGCTCCCGCGGGGCGCAGAGCTACCTGGAGCTTGCGAAAGAGATGGTGAGCCGATGGAACGAAAGCCCGACCCGCTGAAGAAAAAAGTGCTGGGGAGGGGACTGTCCGCCCTGCTGCCGGGGCCCGTCGAGCGCGACGCGGAGTTTCAGCGGATTCCCGTGGACCAGATCCGCACCAGCCCGTTTCAGCCGAGACGGACCTTCCTTCCGGAAGAGCTGCACGAGCTGATCGAATCGATTCGCGAGAAAGGGGTGCTGCAGCCGGTCCTGGTGCGGCCGACCCCGGAGGGGTTCGAGCTGGTGGCGGGGGAGCGCAGGCTGCGCGCCGCGCAGGCGGCCGGCGTCGGGACGGTGCCCGCGGTCGTGCGGAAGCTGTCCGACCGGGAAGCCCTCGAGGCGACGATCGTGGAAAACGTCCAGCGGGCGGACCTCAACGCCATCGAGCTGGCCGAGGGGTACCACCGGCTGGCGCACGAATTCTCCGTTCCGCAGGAGGAGATCGCCAGGCGGGTAGGGAAGGACCGGGTCACCGTCGCCAACAGCCTGCGGCTCCTGAAGCTCCCGCCGCCGGTCAAGCAGGCCGTCGTGGACGGCCGGCTGTCGGCGGGCCACGCCCGGGCGCTGCTCTCCGCCCCGCCCGAGAGGATCGCAGCGATCTTCGCGGCCGCCCTGCGCAAGGGGCTCTCCGTGCGGGAGGTGGAGCGGTTGTGCCAGGAAGGCGCCCGAAAAAAACCCCCGCGGAAATCCCTCCGGCACGATCCTCATCTCAAGGAGTTGGAGGATAAACTGTCCCGCAGGGGGGGGACCAAAGTCCGCATCCGGGGAACGCAGAAAAAAGGGGTGTTCGAGGTCGCGTACTATTCCGAGGAGGAATTCTCCCGGCTGCTCGAACTTCTCTTCGGGGGGCGATAGGGGAAAAAAAAAGATTGCATCGGGTATTTCTTGTGCTATATTTCGCCGCATAAGAAACCCAAAACGTTGTATCCGGTAACGGATAAATCCTAGAAGGGAAAGGAGTGACAAGCAATGCGTAAGTACTGGGCACTGTTCTTCGGGCTGTTGCTCGCGGCGACGATCGGCCTCTCCGCTTGTGCGAAAAAGGAAGAGGCTCCTCCGCCTCCGCCTCCGCCTCCGCCCGCGGCTGCTCCGGCACCGGCTGACAACATGGCTCCGGCGGCTCCGGCTCCGGCACCTCCTGCCGAGGCACCGAAGAAGTAGCCTCCCCGGAGGCGCGTCCTCCGCGGAGAAGGCTCCCGTTCCGAAGGGAGCGCATCAAGCTGCCGAAAAGGGCGTCCGGGGGTTTCCCGGGCGCCCTTTCTTTTTTCCCGTTGCGGCATGCCGTGCGCATCCCCGGGAACGGCCATTAACCGCTTGACAGGCACCTCCCTGCGTGGTACCAATTTCCCGTTTCACGTAATTCCAGCCGACCGCTTGCCTGTTATGAGGAACCCCGGGGGGAACGGGATTCATGGAACTCGTTGGCAAAATTTTCGAAACGTTGGGGATCAGCCAGATCGCCCTTCTCCAGATGGATCTCGTCGTGGCGCTGGTATTCCTCCTCTCCGT
>JBLNFH010000004.1:0-5819 GCA_050263475.1 Deltaproteobacteria bacterium | reverse complement strand
CTGCCGCTTTCTCCGAGCCGGAGAAGGAAAGCTCCATCCATGCGGTCCCGCCCATCCGAAGCCCCGCAAGGTCGGGGTGCGACGTCGCCAGCGGTTCCGCCAAAAGCGTACGGAACAGGGGGCCGAGCCGCGCCTCGCTCAGCACGGCGTGCCCCTGGTGGCGCCAGCCTCCTCCCGACTGCCGTACCATCCCCTTGAGGTTCAATCGCCCGAATTGCGCCAGGCCGCAGTCCAGGAAGAGGTCCTTGTACTCCCCGGGGGCCGTCCGCGTCGCCACGGCGTGAAGGTCCAGGGTATTTTGGGCGAGGTTGAGATACACCGTGCCCCAGAGGGCTTCGCCCCTGCTTACGCTCACGTCGGCGGTAACCCGGGGCCGGGGCGCAAGCAGCGCCTCGAGGCCGATCGTGCCGGCCAGGGCGCTGCCCATCACGTCGCCGGCGGGCGAGCTGAATCCGACCCGGTCGAACCCGATCGCGGACGTCACTTTGGAGATGCCGCCGGCGGGCTCGAGCCGGGCGGCAACGTCGATCGTCCCGGTGGGCGACCAGCCGCTCCATTTGCGGCCGGTCAAGGATTCCGCGAGGGAGAGCAGGGCGGCCGCCGGCAGGCCGTCCCCTTTGAGTTGCCCGCTGGGACGGCCGTCGCGGAAGGAAAGGCCGCCGGTTACCCGGCCCAGGGTTTCGGACCGGATGTCGACGCCTTCGACGTGAAGCGACCCTTCGGCCGCCTTGGCGGCTCCCCGGGCATCCAATTTTCCCAGGGGCAGGGCACGGCCTTCATAGAGCACGTCGCCCGCCCGTGCCGAAAGCTTCCAGTCCACGGCCCCCCTGCCGTGAAGCCACTCCGTCAACGGGCCGCCGGCCTTGAGCGTGCCCCCGAATCGGCAGCGAAGCGATGCGTCCGTCCAGGAAAACAGAAGCTCCCGCGGAAGACATTCGAGCTCCAGCATTCGCGCTTTCTCCCGGACCGACAGGCCGATGCGGAAGGGGAGACTGCCCGCCAGGTCCATGCCTGCCAGCCGTTCCGGCAGCGCGGAACCCAGAAGCGCCTTGACCCGCTCGATACGGGGAACTTCCCCTTCCACGGCGCCGGACAGCTCGTCCAGGGCGGGGCCGCCTAGCCTGCCCCGGCACCGGAGCAGCCCCCCCATGTCCAGCCCGCGCAGCTCCAGGCTGGATTCCTTTCCGTCCAGCGCAGCGCTTCCCGCCGCAGTCATGCGGATCGGTTCCAGGGTCCGCGGAGCATTCGAGGCAAGACGCAGGAGCGGCGTTGGAAGGGCCAAGCTCAGCTCCCTGACCTCGAGGGTTTTCCGGGTGACGCGGACGGTCGATCGGCCGGATAGATCGCCGGAAAGCCACGGGAGCTCCAGGCGGGCCGGCGCCAGTTCGACGTCGGCGTCGATCGCCGGGCCGGGGGCCACCTTCCCCCGGGCGGAAAGCCTGCCTTTGGCGATCGCGGAGCCTTCCCGGCGGAAGGCCAGATCCCCCTCCCCGCTGAAACTGCGAATCCCTCCTTCCCCCGGCGCCAGGCTCGCCCGCAGACCGTCGGCTTCGAGGATTCCCTGCGGCAGGGCCACCCGGATCCTGGCGTCGGTCAACGACAGATCCTCGATGTCGAACAGCCGGGTGATCGGCGTCAGGTCGGGGGGGCCGCTTGTCTCCTTGGGCCGCGACCGCTCGAAAACCAGGCCTCTTGCCTCCACGTGCCGCAGCCAGGGGCCCTCCCGGAAGAGCCGGCCGGGGATCCATTCCACCCGCGCGTGGTCCAGCCGCAGGAGGTCACCCTCCTTCGGCGGACCGGCGATGACGAGGCCCGACAGCGTCAAGGTCGGAGGGCGAAGCGTAAGGCGCAGGCCGTCAAGCGATGCGCTTCCGCCCCTCGGGGCCAGCGCCCGCTGCACCAGCGGCTGGAGAAGCTGCGGCCGATAGACGGCCAGCGCCACGAGCGCTGCGCCGGTCCCCAGCAGGACCGCGATGCAGACGCCGCACCAGAGGATCGCGCGTTTCAGCAAGGATGCTTCACGTGCCGCATCGTGGCCCATGTCGCCTCGAGATCGTTACCCCGGGCTGCGGACTCCCGCTGCCCGGACCTGCGGCCCCACTTCCCCCGCGTACTGGGCGAAGTTCTCGTCGAACATCCCGGCCAGCTTCCTCGCCGTCTCGTCGTAGGCAGCGCGGTCCCTCCAGGTCGACCGCGGGTCGAGAACCTCGGGCGGCACCCCCGGGCAGCTCTTCGGGATGCGGAGCCCGAACACCGGGTCTTCCCGCATCTCGACGCCGTCCAGCTTCCCCGAGAGCGCGGCGCGAAGCATCGTCCGGGTGTGGTCGATGCTCATCCGGTGCCCGGTGCCGTACGGGCCGCCGGTCCAGCCCGTGTTGAGCAGCCAGACCCTGGCCCGGTGGGCCGCGACCTTCTCCCCGAGGAGCCTGGCGTAGACGGAGGGGTGCAGGGCCATGAAAGGGGCGCCGAAACAGGCGCTGAAGGTCGCCTGCGGCGCCACGACCCCCCGCTCGGTCCCCGCCACCTTGGCCGTGTAGCCAGAGAGGAAATGGTACATCGCCTGGTCGGTCGTCATCGCCGAGATCGGCGGGAGCACCCCGAAGGCGTCCGCCGTCAGCATCACGATGTGCTTCGGATGCCCGACCGCGCCGTTGGAGGAGACGCGGGAGATGGAGGAGAGCGGGTAGGAGGCCCGGGTGTTCTCCGTCAGGGTCGCGTCATCCAGGTCGATCCGCCGCGACTCGGTGTCCATCCCCACGTTCTCGAGGATCGTCCCGAACATCCCGGTCGTCCGGTGGATCTCCGGCTCCATTTCCGGGGAGAGCTTGATCACCTTCGCGTAGCAGCCGCCCTCGAAATTGAAGACGCCCCGATCGCTCCAACCGTGCTCGTCGTCGCCCACCAGCGTCCGCTCCGGGTCCGCGGAGAGGGTGGTCTTCCCCGTGCCCGAGAGGCCGAAGAGGACCGCCACGTCGCGGTCGTCGCGCCCGTAGCTGGCGGCGCAGTGCATCGGCAGGACGCCTCTCGCGGGAAGCAGGTAGTTCATCACGGTGAAGATCGACTTCTTGATCTCCCCGGCGTACAGGCTGCCGCCGATCAGCACTTCCTTGCGGCCGAAGTGGATCAGGATGAACACCTCGCTGCGCGTTCCGTCCATCTCGGGGCGGGAGTGAAATCCGGGGGCGCTGATGACCGTGAACCCGGGGACGTGGCGCAGGAGCGCCTCCCGGTCCGTCACGGGGATGAACATGTTCCGCGCGAACAGGCTGTGCCAGGCCATCTCGGTGATGATCCGGATCGGGAGCTGGTGTCCTTCGTCCGCCCCCACGTGGCACTCCTGGACGAAGAGCTCCCTCCCCTCGAGGTAGGCGAACAGACGCGCCCGGAGCGCCTCGTACCTGCCGGCGTCGAAGGGACGGTTGACCGTCCCCCAGAAGATCGCACCTTCGCTGCCGGGCTCCCGGACGAAGAAGCGGTCGTTGGGGGACCGGCCCGTATACTCGCCGGTCCGCACGACGAGCGGACCGGTCGCCGCCAGGTGTCCTTCGCGGCGCCTCACGGATTGCTCGACGAGAGCGGACACGGAAAGGTTCCACCAAACGGCCTCGGCCTTCCGTATCCCGTGGAAGGACAGGTCGTCGGCGCGGTTGCTGCTCAAACGGCCACTCATCTACAGCCTCCTTGCATGGAAATCGAACGGGACTCCAGGAACCTATTCTATCAAGAGCCGGATACGCTAAGATGGCGAAACATGAAGAAGCCGTACTGGGTATACATGCTGGAGTGCGACGGGGGGTACATCTACACGGGGATCGCCGTCGATCCCGAGGCTCGTTTCCTCGAGCACGCCGCCGGTAAAGGGTCGCGGTTCACCCGGATGAGGAAGCCGCTGCGGATCATCGGCAAGCGGGAGGTTCCGGACCGGGGGACGGCACTGCGCATGGAACATGCCCTGAAAAAGCTGAAGCGCGCCGATAAGAAAAAGTGGGCCGGGGAGTGCGCCGCGGGATCGTGATTTGCGAAACGGCGAGGAGACGGACTATCCGCTAGGGGCCAGGTTCCTCGACCTTCACCGCGAAGTAGGTCCCCCGGATCCCGATGGATGCCACCGGGGTTTCGAAGCGCACCGATTGGGGGGAAATCTTGCCGATGAGTCCGGATACGTACGCCATGGATCCCTTGGAAATGCGGGCCAGGAGACCGATCTTTCCCTCGGCGGGCGTGAAGCTGAAGTTCTTGAGGACGAATTGGCTGTCCGGGCCCAGCGAGAGGAGGGAATTGTCCCGCAAGATGATGCCGAGGGAGCCGTCGGAACCCGTGGTCAAGGTGTCGCCGGCGTGGAGCTTTGTCCCCGCGGCGGCCTGAAGAACCTTTTCCCCGCGGGTGATATTGGCGATCCCGGTGGAATTCCGTATCACGCCGATGTTGTCCTCTCCGGAAGGGGGAAGGCCCCACCCCAGGGAGGGTGCCGTCAGCAGAACGATCGCTATGATCAGGTAGGTTTTCATGCTTTCTATCACATGAAAATAACATGCCAAAGTCCTCCGAAAGATGAAATACCAATAAATAACGGCAGGTTAACCGGAGTCCCCCAAAAAAACGAGGGACAAATTTTGGGCAAGAATTTGACCTTTCGGAAAGTATGTGACTAAAAACGGCACATACTTCGTTATACTGTAGTTGAAGTGGCGCGGCGAGGCCACACAGGCCTCTTGGCCATGCGAACGGCGGGAACGAGAAATCCATTTCCCGCCCACCTTGCGCGGGATTTCCGGGATCTCGCGGACGAGGAACCACGCAGGCAAGCCGCGGAGCCGGTGAAAGGCCGGCCGCCACTTCATTTTTATTTTGCCGTAATTCCCATGGCGGCGACTTCCCTAGCCACCTTCCTCAGCATGTCCAAGGGTACGGCGCCTTCCACGATCCATTTGTTCCCGATGATGAACGTGGGGATCGCGGTGACCCCGATGCGAGAGGCCGCGTCGTGCTGCAACTGTAACCGTTCTTCATACAGCGGAAGGCTCCACGCACGGTCCACCGTCCCCGGGGGGACGCCGGCTGCTTCGGCAATATCGTGCAGGACGGCCGCATCGCCGATATTCCTGCCCTCGCTGAAGTAGGCACGGAACAGACGCTCGTTGAGATCCTCGAACATTTCGATCCCCAGGTCCCGTGCCGCCTCGGCGAGCAGGAGCGCCTTGTGGGAATTCGTCGTGAACGTCCTGTCGATGAAGGCGATGTTTTCCGCTTTTCCCATGCGGGCAAGGTTCGCCGTCAGTTCGGCCCATCGCTCCGGGGGATAGCCCAGGCTGGCAACCGGCTTTCCCTCCGGGGGAGTCTCCGGGTGGATCTCCAGGAAGCTGCGTTCCACCTTCAGTTCGAAGGAACCGCTGAGACGGGCGAGACGCCTCTCGCCCACGTAGCAGAACGGTCAGATGTAGTCGGTGAACACCGTCACCGGCAGAATCGGCATCTTTTCCCGGGCCATGTCTATCCTCTCCCTTCGGGCTATTGGTGCGGGCGGCTCACCTTCACGATCCCGACCTTGTTGACGCCGCTGCAGGCGATGTAGATGTCCCCCTGGGGCGTCGCCGCCATGTGGCGGATCACCCCGCCTCCGGACGGGACGGACCATCGAGAAAACGATTTCGTTCGCGGATCGAATCCCACAATGGTGTTCGGCTCGACTCCCGACTCGCTGTACCAGACCGATCCGTCCGGCGTCGCGGCGATGCCGTACGGCCTCGACTTCCTTCCGCCGGGCGATGGCCACTCCTCGACCTTGCCGCTTGCGGGATCGAGGCGTCCCAGGTAGCCGC
>JBLNFH010000003.1:0-2609 GCA_050263475.1 Deltaproteobacteria bacterium | reverse complement strand
TCAAGGAGGTCTCGTTACATGGGTGACGCGGTAAAGAAAATGATCTCCCTTCCGCAGGAGCTCGCCGATCTCGACGGAGCGACGAACTGGTCCTGTCGCCTCCCATTCTCCGCGAGATCCTCTCGGTGTTGGCGAGGAAATTCTCCCGCGACAGGGAGGAATTCAGCCGCGTGGCGGTCGTTCTCGGGGAGATGGGAGAGATCGTGAACCCAACCCGTCGCCGGACGGTCCTCCGGGACGAACCGGACAACCGGATCCTGGAATGTGCGGTCGAAGGGAAGGCGGGCGTGATCGCGACCGGCGACAAGGCGATGCCGGTTTTCGGTGAATACGGGGGAATCCGTCCGGTTTCGCTGGCCGAGCACCTGGATGGACGGGGACGGAAACCGAAGTGAACGTCGGCGGGAACGTTACCTGTCCCTGCGGGCGCATGCACTCTCCTTTCAGACGCTTACGACCTTCGTCGCCTCCTCCAGCGAGGCGACGATGTCGGTCATTTTTCCGACCGACCCGACCGCTACCTGGTCCAGGATCCCGAAGTAGTCAAGGCACGTGCGGCACAGGATCAGCCGCGCCCCCTTTTTTTCCAGGGTCCGTAGGCTTTCCACGATTGCAGACCCTTCGCAGGCCAGCTTGACGCCATCGGCGTAGAAGAGGATGGTTTCCGGAAAGTGTTCCGAATCCGCGAGTATCCCGAAGAAGTTCACGGCCAGGATCCGCTGAAGATCCTCCGGGGCTTCCCCCAGGCCGTTGCGCGTAACGAGGCAGACGGTGCCTTTTTCCATGTGGATGTTCCTCCCGGCCCTTTGCCGGGGCGGATCCGGGGGCGGACCCGCCCCGAGGCGCGGCCGTTGTTTTACAATTCCCTGAATCGGATCGTATACCCGAGGTTGAAGCCGTACAGGTCCTCGTTCAGTGCCTTGCCGTCCGCTTCCGCATAGGGGTACATGAAGTAGTTGAGCGGCTCCCCGGCCTGCGGCGGGTTGAGAACCAGGTCCCGCCCGGTCCCGATGGCAATCCGGCTCTCGTCCACGGCCCCGAAGTAATATTCCCGCAGGGGCTTGGCCTGCTCCAGGGAGATTTTTTTCTCCAGGATCGCCTTCCGGACGTCGGCGGGGTCCACCACGACCCACCCGTACCCGGGGGAATACCATTCCGCCCAGCAGTGCTGGGCCTTCGTCATGTCTCCCTCCTTGCCGGAAGGGATGCGAATCCCGAACACCTCCCGGGCCGGCACGCCGGAGGCTCTCGCCAGAGCGGTATAGACGGAGTGGATGTCCCCGCACTTCCCCCCGAGCGTCCGGACCAGCGTGTCTACGTCGCCGAGACCGCACCCCTTCGTATTCGGGTCGCGGAACATGTTCTCCACGGTCCAGTCGTAGATCGCGAATGCTTTCTCCCGATTGGTGCTCTTTCCAGCAGCGATCTTCTCCGCTTGCTCCTTCTCGGGGCCTTTGAGGTCCGCCAGGCGGGTGGGGGCGAGCTCCTTGCGGAACTCGGACTTCGAGAAGGGGAGCTCAACGGCGGGAGTGTCCCGGGTCACTCGCTCCCTGCGGAGGACCTTGAAGGTGTAGGTCAGAGTGCGGGGGCCTTTCGTGTTCTTCCACTCTGCATAGAGGGCGGCGTTTCCAAAGGCCCCTTCCCTGTAGACGCCCCAGGCGGTGGAGTTGCCGGCAATGACGACGTCTGAGACCTCCTGGTTTTCGTCGGACATCGGGTAGGGGATCCAGAGGCGGACGTGCTTCGCTTCCGCCGGCACATTCAGGTTTACGGAGTACGTTACCTCGGCACGACGCTCCTTCAACTGGGCGGATTGGACATCGGAGTCAGCGATGGGAGAAAAAGCGAGAATCAGAAGAGAGAAAAGCCCAATGCGTGAAAAAACGCGCAGAAACCGGCCGCTGTAATACTTTCGCTGCATGGGGGAGAACCTCCTTTCCGGAATTTCTTGCAAAACGGGAAAACGATTTGTCCCCCCCGCCGACCGGCGGGGATCATGCCGCATCACTGGTGGCGGCAGATTCGGATCATGGAATCCGGCACGGAGATCACCCCCTTCCTTGATTTTCTGATATGGACGCTCTTATCGTTACCATCGTTTCGGCCCCTGGAGCAAGACCTTGTGGAACGCTCGCAGTTGATCGCGTTGGCCCGCGATGGCACCAATGGGACGAGGATTTCGCCAGTTGGGAGTGCTCCTGATCCTCGAAGCCCAAAACCGCTCGTTCGGAATTCGTTCCTCCCGCCTACGCGGATGCGAGCCTGACCAGTTCCTCCCACACCGCCTTTTCGTATTCGACGGCCCGATCGGAGCGCGGCGTGCACGATGGTCCCGACGTGACGATCTGCGCGGGGGAGGTATCCCGCTTGACCGAGCCGACGTCGATTTTCACCGCCAGGGTGGCCTGGTTGCACTCGAACGCTTCCTTGATCACCCTCCCCTTGCCGCGAACCCCGAAAACGACATCCCCCCCGAACAGGACCTCGAGGATCACGCGGCCGTCTCTCTTGATATTGGCCGCGGTTTGGGACGCCGCGACCATCGCCGCGAAGATCGTTTTATCGTCCGGACAATAGAAAAACGACATCGGGGCCGTGTTGGGCGACCC
>JBLNFH010000002.1:0-4791 GCA_050263475.1 Deltaproteobacteria bacterium | reverse complement strand
GGAGGATCCTTTCTCGTCGAGAAGCTGACCAACGAGATGGAAGAAAAAGCCATGGCCTACATCCGGAAAATCGACGACATGGGCGGCATGGTCACCGCGGTCAAGCGGGGATATCCCCAGCGGGAGATCGCCGATGCGGCGTTCCATTACCAGCGGCTGGTGGACGCGGGAGAGAAAAAGATCGTCGGCGTCAACTGCTACACGATGAAGGAGGAGATTCCGATCCCGCTCCTGAAAGTCGACGAGCGCGTCGAGAAGATGCAGATCGCAAGGACCCAGGAGGTGCGCCGGAAGCGCAGCGCGAAGCGGGTGAAGACCCGCCTGGAGGCGCTGAAGGAGGCTTCCCTGTCGAACGCGAACCTGATGCCGCTGCTCCTGGATGCCGTCAGGGAGTACGCCACGCTCGGCGAGATCTGCGACGCCCTGCGGGAAACGATGGGCACGTATACCGACCCGGCGATGTTTTAACCTATCGATAGGGGGACACGATGGCGAGCGCAATGGCGAGAGTCCAGGAATCCGCAAGGGGGAAAAAACCGGAACGCAAGGTCCGCATCCTCATCGGAAAGCCGGGGCTGGACGGGCACGACCGCGGGGCGAAGATCATCGCGAGGGCGTTGCGGGACTCCGGGTTCGAGGTCATCTACACCGGCCTCCACCAGACGCCGGAAATGATCGCGAACGCCGCCGCCCAGGAAGACGTCGACGGGATCGGCCTTTCGATCCTCTCCGGGGCGCACAATTACCTGCTCCCCCGGATCGTGGAGATGCTTCGGGAAAAGAAGATGGGCGACGTCGTGGTTTTCGGCGGAGGCATCATCCCGGACGCCGACATCGCGAAGCTCAGGAAAAAAGGGGTGGACCGGGTGTTCACCCCGGGGACGCCGCTCCAGGAGATCGTCGACTACGTGCGCGGCCGCGTCAAACCCAGGAAGTAGACCACATCCTGCCAGGAGGGGACACGTGAGACCTGTCTACATGGTATCCGGGGGGGTCAGCAAGTTCGAGAAGGCCCGTCCCGACGCGACGTTCCAGAAGATGGTGAAGGAGGCCTTCGACTACGCGATGGGCGACGTCCCGCGGCTGAAGCTCTCCAGGATCGACGGGTCGGTGGCGTCGTACTTCTCGGACCACTTCACCCGGCAGTTGATGGCGGGGATCATGGCGACGGACTACATCGGGCTGTGCCCCAAGCCGAACAAGCGGATCGAGGGAGGGGGGGCCACCGGCGGCCTGTGCTTCCAGGGAGCGTGGGAGGCGGTCGCCTCGGGGAGGATGGACGTCTGCCTCGCGTTCGGGTTCGAGACGATGTCCCACGTCCAGACGTGGAAAGGCAACGAGTTCATCGCGTTGGCGTCCGACGTCAACTTCGACTACCCCGTGGGAGGATTCTACTCGGGGTACTACGCGATGATGGTGAACCGGCACATGCACGAGTTCGGTACCACCGTGGAGCAGCTGGCCATGGTGTCGGTGAAAAACCACATGAACGCCTACAACAACCCGTACGCCCAGAAGCGGAAGCGGCTCACGATCCAGGACGTGCGCAACTCCGAGATGGTCGCCTATCCCCTGACGCTGCTGGACATCTGCGTCATGTCGGACGGCGCGGCCGCCTGCATCCTGGCCAGCGAGGAGATGGCGTTCAAGCTCACGGACCGGCCGGTGAAGATCACCGGGGTCGGGACCGGGACGGACATGATGCGGATGGCCGACCGCCCGCACGGGGAGGTCCTCCTTGCCCCCAACGAGAAGAAGAGCGACTACAGGAAGCTGAAATACCCGGGCGTCCACTCGTTCCGGGCGGGGCGCTCCGCGGGGCTGCAGGCCTACAAGATGGCCGGGATCACGGACCCCCTGCGGGAGATCGATTTCGTCGAGCTCCACGACGCCTACACCTCCTCGGAGATCCAGACGTACGAGGACCTGGCCCTGTGCAAATACGGGGACGGGGGGAAGTTCGTCGAGGAGGGGCATCCGTTCATGCCGCAGATCGACTACGGGCTCAAGCTCAAGACGAAGGGGACGATCCCCGTCAACCCGTCGGGGGGCCTGATCGCGTGCGGGCACCCGGTCGGGGCGACCGGCCTCATGCAGGCGGTCTTCGCCTTCTGGCAGATCCAGGGGAGCATCAAGAAGCACTACGGGTCGCCGGAGCTCCAGCTCAAGAAGGCGAACCGCGGCCTCATCCACAGCCACGCCGGCACGGGCACCTACGTCACCGTGTCGATCCTGGAACGGGGGTGGTAGTCATGGCGAAGCGCGAATCCGGACCGAAACGTTCCCCGCGGCGAAACCCCGCGGCCAAGCTCGAGGAAACGATGACGGGGACCACGGTCTTCAACGTTCCCTTCCCCAAGGACCTGAACACCCTCAAGTCGATGTCCCCCATCGTCATCAAGCACCCCTACTACGTCGAGTACGTCCACTCGTACGGGCAGGACTCCCCGTTCTTCGCGGGGCTGGCGAACAAGAAGATCCTGGGGACCCGCTGCGGGAAGTGCGACTACACCTACGCCACCCCCCGGATGCACTGCACGCGCTGCGGCAAGGAGACCAAGTGGGTGGAGCTCCCCCAGGAAGGCCGCGTGCACACGTTCACCACCTGCTATTTCGGCAGCGAGGAGTTCCTGAAGGAGACCCCGTTCCACCTGGTGCTCGTGGAATTCGACGGCGTGGACACGCTGCTCCTGGCGCGGCTGATCGGCGTCGAGGGGCCGGAGGACATACAAATCGGAATGAAGGTCCGGGCGAAGTTCCGCCGCAACTCGCAGTTCAAGCCCACCGACGTCTATTTCACGCCGGCCGGCTAGGAGGGGCGATGGATTTCCAGCTCAAGCAGGAGCATGTCGCACTGCGGGACATGCTCCGGTCCTTCGTCGAGAAGGAGGTCCGCCCCCACGCCAGGCAGTGGGACGAGGACGGGAAGTTCCCGTTCGATACCGTCGCGAAGCTGGGCGAGCTGGGCATCATGGGGGCGATGGTCCCGGAGGAATACGGCGGGGCGGGAATGGATACCGTCGGCTACGCGATCGCCGTCGAGGAGGTCGCCAAGGGGGACGGCTCCCTGGGGCTCACCGTGGCCTCGCACAACTCCCTCTGCACGGCCCACATCCTGGCGTTCGGCTCGGAGGCGATCCGCAGGAAATACCTTCCCGAGCTGGCGTCCGGCCGCATGCTCGGGGCCTGGGCGCTGACGGAGCCCGGCTCCGGCTCCGATTCCCTGAACATGCGCACGCGGGCGGAGTGGAAGGGGGACCGCTGGGTGATCAACGGCAGCAAGATGTTCATCACCCAGGGGAGCGTGGGGTCCGTCTACGTGATCCTCGCCGTCACCGACAAGGAAAAAGGGAGGGACGGCGTGACCGCCTTCGTCGTCGAGTCGGGGACGAAAGGCCTCTCCGTCGGGAAGAAGCTCGACAAGCTGGGGATGCGGTCCTCCGACACGGCGGAGCTGGTGTTCGAGGACCTGGAGGTCCGGCCCGGGGGCGTCGTCGGAGCGGTCAATTCCGGCTTCCGGGACACGATGCGCAACCTTGCGGGGGGGCGGATCTCGATCGCGGCCCTGTCGGCGGGCATCGGTTTCGGGGCGATGGCGGAGGCCGCCGCGTACGCGAAGGAGCGGCGGCAGTTCGGCCAGGCGATCGGAGAGTTCCAGGCGATCCAGTGGATGTTCGCGGACATGGGCACGGAGCTCGAGGCGGGGGAGCTCCTCACCCTGCGGGCGGCGTATCTCAAGGACACGGGAAAACCGTACGTCCAGGAGGCCGCCATGGCGAAGCTCTTCGCTTCCGAGGCGGCGATGCGGGCCACGATCAAGGCGGTGCAGGTCCTGGGCGGCTACGGCTATATCCGGGAATACCCCGTGGAGCGGTTCATGCGAGACGCCAAGCTGTGCGAGATCGGCGAAGGCACCTCCGAGATCCAGAGGCTGATCATCGCGCGGCGGCTGATCCGGGGGAATTGACGGGAATGGCGATTTCCCTGAAGGATATCCTCGCGGGCGATGTCCGGTCCGCGGCGCGCCTCATGCGCGACCTGGACGACGAGATCCCCGCGGCGCACCGGATGCTGAGGCGCCTCTACCGGCACACCGGCCGGGCCTACATCCTGGGGATCACGGGGGCTCCCGGGGTCGGGAAATCCACCCTCGTCGAATGCATCACCGAGATGCTGCGCAAGCAGGGAAAGTCCGTCGGGATCGTGGCCATCGACCCCACCAGCCCGTTCACGGGAGGGGCGATCCTCGGCGACCGGATCCGGATGCAGAAACACGCCCTCGACGAAGGCGTTTTCATCCGAAGCCTCGCCACGCGGGGGCACCTCGGGGGCCTCTCCAAGTCGACCATCGACATCGTCAACGTGATGGACGCGATGGGGAAGGACGTCATCCTGATCGAGACCGTCGGGGTGGGACAGGACGAGGTGGAGATCGTCAAGGTGGCCCATACCAACCTCGTCGTCGTCGTGCCGGGGCTGGGGGACGACATCCAGGCGATCAAGGCCGGGATCCTCGAGATCGCGGACGTCTTCGTCGTCAACAAGGCGGACCGCGAAGGGGCGGACAAGACCCGCCGGGAGCTGGAGACGATGATCGCGATGAACGACCATAAAGAGGGGGATTGGGTTCCCCCCGTCCTCCCGGCGGTTGCGTTGACGGGGATAGGCCTTCCCGATCTCATGGAGGCGATCGACCGTCACCGGCGGTTCATCTACAAGGAGGAGAACATCGGGCGGTACCGCGCGGGGAAGGCGCGGGTGGAGCTCCTGGAGATCCTGAAGAAAAAGCTG
>JBLNFH010000001.1:0-8466 GCA_050263475.1 Deltaproteobacteria bacterium | reverse complement strand
ATCCCGGAAAGCGACCTGAACGACGCGCGGGCGGTCGCACCGAAGGAAACGGGGGGGTACGGGCTGGACGCCCAGTGGAACGACGACTTCCACCACGCGCTCCATGCGCTGTTGACGGGGGAACGGCAAGGGTATTACCGGGATTTCGGAAGCCTCGAGGACCTCGCCAAGGCGCACGCCGAGGGATTCGTCTACTCCGGGCAATATTCGGAATACCGGAAACGCCGCCACGGCGGCTCTTCCCGCGCGGTGCCGGCCCCGCGGCTGGTGGTCTTTTCCCAGAACCACGACCAGGTGGGGAACCGCATGGCCGGGGAGCGCCTGACGCGGCTGGTTTCCTTCGAGGCCCTGAAGCTTGCCGCGGGGGTCGTTCTCCTTGCCCCCTTCCTTCCCCTTCTCTTCATGGGCGAGGAGTACGGGGAAGAGGCGCCGTTTCCGTATTTCATCAGCCATTCGGATGCGGCCCTTGTCGAGGCGGTCCGAAGGGGGCGGAAAGAGGAATTCGCCGCATTTCATTGGGAGGGCGAGCCGCACGACCCGCAGGACGAATCCACCTTCCTGCTCGCCAGGCTGAACGCCACTCTTGCAGACCGGGGACGGCACCGGATCCTGCGGGAATTCCACCGGGAGCTGCTCCGCCTCCGGAAGGGGCATCCCGCCCTTTCCCGACTGAGCAAGGAGGAGATGGAAGTAACCGTTCCCGGCGGAGAACAGGTCCTCCTCGTGCGGCGGTGGAAGGGACAGGCCCAGGCGGCTGCGGCCTATCATTTCGGCGATTCGCCGGTCGCCCTCGATTTCTCCCTTCCACCTGGCAAATGGGAGAAGCTTTTGGATTCCTCCGAGGAGCGGTGGGGCGGTCCCGGCGGTACGGCCCCGGAAGCGCTGGATCTGCAAAAAAAAGTATCCATTTTCCTGAAACCGAAATCGTTCGTCCTCCTCTCAAGAACATAAGGAGTCCTTGAGAGGATGAATCGATACATCTGCATCCACGGCCATTTCTACCAGCCCCCCCGGGAGAACCCCTGGCTGGAGGCCGTCGAACTGCAGGATTCCGCCTACCCCTACCACGACTGGAACGAGCGGATCACGGCCGAATGCTACGGGCCCAATTCCACCTCGCGCATCCTGAACGGCGATGGCCGGATCGAGAAGATCGTCAACAATTACAAAAGGATCAGCTTCAACTTCGGGCCCACTCTCCTTTCTTGGCTGGAAGCGAAGGAGCCGGAGGTCTACCAGGCGATTCTCGAAGCCGACCGCGAAAGCCGGGACGCCTTTTCCGGCCACGGCTCCGCCATCGCACAAGGTTACAATCACCTCATTCTCCCTTTGTCGAACCGGCGCGACAAGCAAACCCAGGTCCTGTGGGGGATCCGGGACTTCGAACGCCGCTTCGGCCGGAAGCCGGAAGGGATGTGGCTCCCCGAAACCGCCGTGGATATCGAAAGCCTGCAGATCCTGAAGAAAGCGGGGATCCGCTTCACGATCCTGGCTCCCCACCAGTCCAGCAGGGTACGAAAGAAAGGCAGCCGCGACTGGCAGGACGTGAGCGGCGGCCGGATCGACCCGGCGATGCCTTATGAATTGCGGCTGCCGTCCGGACAGAAGATCTGCCTCTTCTTTTACGACGGCTCCATTTCCCGGGCGGTGGCGTTCGAGGGCCTGCTCGGGAGCGGGGAGCTCTTCTCCGGGAAACTTCTCGGAGGATTTCCGGAAGCACCTCCCCCCTCGCCCCGTCTGGTCCACATCGCGACCGACGGGGAGACGTACGGCCACCACCACCGGTGGGGAGAGATGGCCCTCTCCTTCGCGTTGCAGCATATCGATTCGAACCGGCTCGCGCGCATCACGAATTACGGAGAGTTTCTCGATATCCACTCGCCGACCCATGAAGTGGAGATCCTCGAGAACTCCTCCTGGAGCTGCGTCCACGGGGTCGAACGGTGGCGCAGCAACTGCGGCTGCAATTCGGGGGGGCACCCCGAATGGAACCAGGAGTGGCGCGCCCCGCTCCGGGAGGCGCTGGACGGACTTCGGGACGATCTCTCCACCCGCTTCGAAGAGAGGGGGCGTGGGCTCCTGAAAAATCCCTGGGCGGCCCGGGACGAGTATATCGAAGTGATCCTCGACCGTTCCCCGGAGAACATTTCGGGGTTTCTCGGAAGGCACTCGATCCGCAAACTGTCCGGCGAGCAGGAAATCGAGGCATTAAAGCTCCTGGAGATCCAGCGGCACGCCCTGTTGATGTACACCAGCTGCGGCTGGTTCTTCGATGAACTGTCCGGCCTCGAAACCGTGCAGGTCCTGCAGTACGCCGGAAGAGCCCTTCAGCTCGCCGAGGGACTGTTCGGCGGCGGGATGGAACCCCGATTCCTGGAACGGCTCGAAGCCTGCCGGAGCAACCTCCCCGAAAACCGGAACGGCCGACGCGTTTACGAAAAATTCGTGAGGCCCGTGATGCTGGACCTTCAAAAGGTCGGGGCCCATTATGCCGTCAGCTCCCTGTTCGAACCGTTCGAGGACCGGGCGCGGATGTTCTGTTACGAGGTAGAGCGGGAAAACTTCCAGTCCCTCCATTCGGGCGAAGCGCAATTGTCCATCGGGAATGTGAAGATCACTTCCACGATCACGCGGGAGGAGGGGAAGTACGGTTTCGGTGTCCTGCATTTCGGGGAGCACAATGTGAGCGGCGGTATTCGGGAATACCGCGGAGAGGAACCGTATCAGGTCGTCCTCCGCGAAATCAGCGAGCTCTTCCGGAGAGCGGATCTGCCGGAAACCCTCCGGGCGATCGACAGGGCCTTCGGTGCCAGCACGTATTCCCTGAAGTTCCTGTTCCGGGACCATCAACGCAAAATCCTCAAAATGCTCCTCAAAAAATCCCAGGCCGAGGTGTTGTCCGCCTATCGCCGGGTCTACGACCAGCATGCGCCGCTCATGCGGTTCCTCTCGGAAGTGGGGCATCCCCTCCCCCGGTCTTTTACCGTCGCCGCGGAACTGGCGATCGGCACGGAACTGCGTGGGGCATTCGAGGCCGAAGAGCCGGACCTGGAAAAGATCCACAGGCTTCTCGAGGAGGCCGCATTTTTCAGGATCCCGCTGGACGAGGGGGGGCTCGCATATACGCTCGCAAGAAACGCGGAACGGATGGCCCTGCAGCTCCGGGCGATTCCCATCGACCTTTCCCGCCTCCAATCACTCGAGGCCCTTGTCGGGATGGGACTGGCCTTGTCGTTCAAGGTGAACTTCTGGAAGACCCAAAACCTCTTCCACGAGATGCTGCAGACCATTTACCCGGGAATCCTTCAACAGGCCGCCGAGGGAGACGAAAACGTCGGGGCGTGGGTACGGCACTTCACCGGCCTGGGGGAAAAACTGTCCATCCGGATGAAGCGGGACTGACGCCATGCCCGCCCTTCGAATCCCCATCGCCACCTACCGGCTCCAGTTCAACCGCCGGCTCCGCTTCGAAGATGCCCGGGGCCTTGTCCCCTACCTGGATGCGCTGGGCATCACGGATCTCTATGCATCCCCCCTATTCCAGGCCCGAAGGGGAAGCACCCACGGCTACGACCTGACCGATCCCACGAGGCTCAACCCGGACCTGGGCGCCGAGGACGAATTCGAGGCGCTGGTCCAGTCCCTGAAAGCGGCGGAGATGGGCCTTCTCCTGGACATCGTCCCAAACCATATGGCCGCCAGCGGCGAAAACCGCTGGTGGAGGGACGTCCTGGAGAGCGGGGCCGGTTCCGCGTACGCGCCGTTTTTCGACATCGACTGGCATTCCTCCAAGAAGGCGCTGGAAAAGAAGATCCTTCTCCCCATCCTCGGCGATCCCTACGGGAACGCGCTCGAAAACCGGGAACTGACCCTGCATCTCGAGAAAAACGGCTTCGTCGTCCGCTATGGGGACACGAAACTTCCCCTGTCGGTCCGTTCCTACCTTCGGATCCTGTCCCACCGGATCGAAACGCTGGAGGAGACCTTCGGCCCGGACTCCCCCGTGTTCCGGGATCTCTGGGCCCTCATCGAGGCCATCGAGCATCTGCCCGACGCCGCCGCGGGAGACCCCGGAACGGCGGCGGGCAGGGCACGGGAAGAGGAAGCGATCCGGCAGGCGCTCTGGCCGCTGTGCCGGAGCCGCCCCGAGATCCGGTCCTTCGTCGAGGAAAACCTGCGGATCGTCAACGGGCGCAGGGGAGAGCCGGAGAGCTTCGAGGCGCTGGACCGCCTCCTGTCGGAGCAGCATTACTGGCTCTCGTTCTGGCGGCTCGCCAACGAGGAGATCAACTACCGGCGCTTCTTCGCCATCAGCGACCTGATCGGGCTGCGCGTCGAGGATTTCGCGGTGTTCAACGCTTCGCACGAGCTCGTCCTGCGGCTCGTCGCCGACGGAAAGGTCACGGGCCTTCGGGTGGACCACATCGACGGGCTCTACGACCCCCTGGGCTATCTCGCCACCCTGCGGGACCGCATCCTCGCCTCGGCGGGCGGCGACGCGGCGACGTCCCCGGGCTTCTACATCCTCGTGGAAAAGATCCTCCTGGGCGGGGAGACGCTTCCTCCCGAATGGCCGGCCTGCGGCACCACCGGGTACGATTTCCTGAACACGGCCAACGGGGTGTTCGTCAGCGCACGCGGCGCGCGGGAGCTGGACGAGATCTACGCGCGCTTTCTCGGGGAGAAGACGGACTTCGAGGAAGCGGTCTACCGGAGCAGGAAACTCGTGATGGAGACGCATTTCGCGGGGGAGATGCACGCGCTGGGAAAAATCCTCGGAAGCATCGCCGAGCAGGACCGGCACGGCCGCGACCTCCCGAGGAAAGAGATCCGCCAGGCGCTCATCGAAGTGACCGCCTGCTTTCCCGTCTACCGGACCTACGTCCGCGGCCACGACCTCTCCGCGCGCGACCGGCGATGCCTGGGAAAGGCCCTACGGGCGGCGCAGCGGCGCGGCGCCGAGGCGAGCGCTCCCGTGTACGAATTCCTGGGCCGGGTCCTGATGATGGAAACTCCCGCCTCCCTGTCCGGCGAGCAGCGGGAGGAACGCCTCCGGTTCCTGATGCGCTGGCAGCAGTTCACCGGCCCGATCCTGGCGAAGGGGCTGGAGGACACCGCGCTTTATGTCTACAACCGCCTGATCTCGTCGAACGAAGTGGGCGGGGATCCGGTATCCCCCGGCATCGCGACGGGCGAGTTTCACCGGCGGCAGGAAGCGGCCCTCGCCAGGACCCCCCACGGGATGAACGCCACTTCCACCCACGACACGAAGCGCAGCGAGGATGTCCGCGCGCGCATCAACGTCCTCTCCGAGCTTCCCACGGAATGGGAGAAATGCCTGTT
Organism: Deltaproteobacteria bacterium; assembly: GCA_050263475.1. Lineage (GTDB taxonomy): Bacteria > Desulfobacterota > Deferrimicrobia > Deferrimicrobiales > Deferrimicrobiaceae > FEB-35. The sequence continues at coordinate 3,123 of JBLNFH010000001.1, read as the reverse complement.
CCTGTGGAGCCACTGGAACGCGGAGAAAAAAAAGAGGATCGGGGGCCGGGCCGTGCCCGACCGGAACGAGGAAGTCCTGGTCTACCAGACCCTGCTGGGCGCCTGGCCCTTCGATAAGGACGAGATCCCCTCGTTCGTGGAGAGAGTGAAGGACTACATGGTCAAGGCCGTGCGGGAGGCCAAGGTCTATACCCGGTGGGACCGCCCCAACCCTCCCCATGAAGCCGCCGTCCGCGACTTCGTGGATTCCATCCTGGAGGACAAGGGGGAAAACCGGTTCCCCGAGGATTTCCTCCTGTTCCAGAAGAAGATCGCCCCCTACGGCGCGCTGAACAGCCTCTCCCAGGTCCTGTTGAAGATCGCCTCCCCGGGGGTGCCCGATTTCTACCAGGGGGCGGAGCTCTGGGACTTTTCGCTGGTGGATCCCGACAACCGGCGGCCCGTGGATTTCCCCAGGCGGGCGCGCCTGCTGAACGAATTGCAGATCCGGGAATCCCAGGAAGCGGCGCCGCTGCTCCGCGAGATCGTCTCCCGGTGGGAAGACGGACGGATCAAGCTCTTCCTGACGCACAAGGCCCTGATCTTCCGGAAGCGGCACCGGGACCTGTTCCTCTCCGGTTCCTATCGCCCCCTGCCGGTTTCCGGCGCGAAAAAGGAACACGTGCTCGCTTTCGCCCGGGAACACAGCGGGTTCTGGACCATCGCCGCCGTCCCCCGGCTCGCGACCCGCCTGGTGGGCACGGGGGAATTTCCCCTGGGTCCCAGAGCATGGGGGATGCAAGGGGGTCTTCTCCTCCCGGAGGGATCCCCCGGCAAATGGATCCATGCGCTCACCGGGGAGGAACTGACCGCCTCCACGGCGGAGGGCGCGAGGACGCTCCCCCTGAACGAGGTTTTCCGCCTCTTCCCGGTGGCGCTGCTCTCGGGCAGCGCCGCCTGAGGTATTCCGACGTCCGCGATTCCTATCTCGCCCAGGACAGCCACCAGCCCATGAGTTTTTTCACGAGCGGGGTCAGCCGCGTCCGGTTGTAGGCGTCGGCCGCCTGCTTGATCGCCTCGGCCTGGGTCGGATACGAATGGATCACGTTCGCGATGGCGCCCAGCCCGACCTTCCCCGCGATCGCAACGGAGACCTCGTGGATCATCTCCCCCGCGTGGCGGGCCACGATCGTCGCTCCCAGGATCGTGCCGGTCCCTTTCCGCACGTGGACCTTGACGAACCCTTCCTCCTCCCCGTCGGCAATGGCCCGGTCCACCTCCTTCAACTCGCGCACGAACGTGTCCACCGGGATCCCCGCCTCCAGGGCCTCCCGTTCGTACATGCCGACATGGGCGATCTCCGGATCGGTATAGGTGCACCACGGAATCGTGAGGGCGCTCATGCGCGCCCTCCCCCCGAACAGCGCATTCCGGATCACGATCCGCGCCGCGGCATCGGCGGTGTGGGTGAATTTCCGCTCGAGGCAGACGTCCCCCGCCGCATAGATCCGGGGATTGTCCGTCCTGAGGAAATCGTTCACATGGACGCCGGTCCGTTCGTCGTATCCCACGCCCGCCACCTCGAGGCCCATCCCCCCGACGTTCGGGACCCTCCCGGCGCCGATCAGGATCTCATCGCCCGCCCATTCGGATTCGACGCCCTCCCGGATCATGCGCACGACCTTCCCCGTTTCCTGCCGGCGGACACGGAGGATCCGGGCGGAAAGCGCCACATCGATGCCGTCCGCCCGGAAAGCGCGGTGAAGGATCTCCGCCGCGTCCGGGTCTTCCCTCGCCAGGAACTGCGGCGCCATGTCGACGATCGTCACCTCCGACCCGAACCGCCGGAACGCCTGGGCGAGCTCGCATCCGAGCGGCCCCGCCCCGAGCACGAGGAGCCGCCGCGGCAGATCGGTGAGGGAAAAAACCGTTTCATTCGTCAGGAAACCGGCCTCCTCGATCCCGTCGACGGGCGGGACGAAAGCCCGCGCGCCCGTGGCGATCACGGCCCTGGCGAACCGGAGGGTCTTGCCGTCCACCTCCACGGCGTCCGGCCCGGAGAACCGGGCATCGCCGAGGAAGACGTCCACGCCCAGGGCCGAGAACCGCTTCACCGAGTCATGGTGGCTGATGCGCGCCCGCAGGCGACGCATCCGCTGCATCACGGCCGGGAAGTCCGCGTGCCACCCGTCCCGGGAGCCGATCCCGTAGCGGGCGGCGTCCCGGATGTCGTGCGCGGCCCGGGACGAACGGATGAGGCACTTGGACGGCACGCACCCGACGTTCAGGCAGTCGCCCCCGAGAAGGTGCCGCTCCACGAGCGCCACCCTTGCGCCCAGGCCCGCCGCGCCGGCCGCCGTCACCAGGCCCGCGGTCCCCGCCCCGATGACCACCAGGTTGTAGCGCGGCGCGGGCCCGGGATTCACCCAGTCGGGAGGATGGACGTTGGCGACGAGCTCCGCGTTGTAGACGTCATCGGGAAGCACCCTTCCCAGGACGGGCGCGGGTTTCCGGATCGCTTCCATGGCCTCAATCCCCTTTTATCCGCTTCATGAGTTTCGGGATGAAGAACGAAAAAACGAACAGGGCGACGGAGAAGATCACCTTGGGGGCGAGCAGGCCGCTCCAGTCGCCGCTCGCCCAGACGTCTCTGACCGCCCCCACGAAGAAGGTGAAGATGAAGACCCCGACGACGATGCCGAGCGCCGTGCCGAAGAAGTAGTCCCGGAAGCGTACGCGGGTCAGCCCCATGCCGAAGTTCATGGGTGTGAACGGGAAATACACCAGCCTCAGGTAGAGAACCGTGGCGAACCCGTTGCGCTCGATCGCCTCGTCGTATTTTTTCAGCTTTTCCCCGACGAGGGAGGCCGCGAGTTCCCGCCCCAGCGTGCGGCCGATCCAGAAGGCGGCGCTGGCGCCCAGCATCGCGCCCACCCAGACGTAGAGGAACCCCCGGTAGGCGCCGAAGAGGGCCCCTCCCAGCGTGGTGAGCAGCGTTCCGGGGATGAAGAGGCAGACGCCGGCGGCGTACACCAGGATGAAAATCGCCGGCCCCCAGATGCCGGCCATCGAAAGGATTCGCCCCAGCCCGACCGGGGTGAGGTAATCCAGGATGGGGGTGAACCGGACCGCCGCGACGGCGGC